>NZ_NFKD01000083.1:0-16590 GCF_002160215.1 Bacteroides sp. An19
TCTTTCTCCGTATAGACCGTGTAGACGCTTATCAGGCGGAAGATGAGGTAAAGCGTATAGTGGAAGAAGCGTTCCTTCTCCGCCTCGTCCTTCTTAGCGCGCATTGAGTATGGGATACTGGCGAGAAAAGAAGTAAACAGCTTGCGGAGTTGTTCCAAATCGCCTTGACGCATGGAAACAACCACACTCCGTATCCAGCCGCCCAGGTTTTCCTGAGGCTGCAAATAACTGGAAGCAACCAACGATACAAAGCCGCTCTTCACCTCATTGTTCGGGAAGTCGAGCAGGAATGTACCGAAATCACTGTCGTAGCCCTTGATGGTCAAGTATCCGCTCTGGTAAATCATCGGCAGGGGCTTTTCCACATCCGCCTTATAATCGACAAATTCCTTGTCCTCGTAATATTTGCCAGTCATTCCGTTCAGGTCCTCCTGCGTATGGTTCAGCAGGCGGACCAGATAAGTGGGTGTGCCGCTGGAGAACCAATAGTCACGGAGTGCCTTTTTGGCAAATGCGTTCAGCAGGCTGAACGGATTGTACACATCCGTCAGGTTGCCGCTGAAGTGATAGCCGTCATACCGGTGCTTCAGCATGTCCAGCATCCCTTCTTCAGTAACCTTATATTTTGTAGCCAATGCCTTGATAGGCTCGGCAAAATAACGCTCCAGCTCTTCCTGTGTGATGCCGCAAAGCGTTTCATACTGCTCGTCCATGCTGATGTCGCTCGGCTGGTTGAACCCGCTGAACACACTTACCTGAGAGAACTTGGTCACGCCCGTCAGCAGCACGAACTGAAGGTCTTCATCCGCCAATTTAAAGGTGGAATAGAAACTCTTTAATATTTCCCTATGGATGTCTTCCAGCAAACGTTCCTTCCCGTCTATCGTGGCCGTGTATCCCGTATCCAGCACATCGAGTATGGGCTTGTCGTATTCGTCTACCAGCACCACGCACCGCCTGCCGTACCGCTTGTGCGCCTGCTGCAGCACGTAGGCAAACCGCTTGCCTATATCCTCAAATTCTGTAGTTCGCCCGTATTCCTTTTCCCATGTGCCGACCGTACCTCCTATGATATCATCCAGTTTGCCCGATCTTGTAAAGTCAGTCCCGTTGAAGTCGATATGGAACACGGGGTATTCCGCCCACTCCGTCTCCAACCTGTCAATGGCAAGCCCCTTGAACAGTTCTTTCCGCCCTTGGAAATAGCATTTCAGGGTAGAGACCAGCAGGCTCTTGCCGAACCGGCGCGGACGGCTCAGGAAATAAATCTTTCCTCCTTTTACCAGCCGGTAAACCAGGCCGGTCTTGTCGACATACACATAACCGTCTTCTATAATCTGGTCAAAGCTTTGGATTCCTATAGGGTATTTCATCATACAGTGCGTTTTATGATTTACGCAAAGAAACAAAATTATTCTGAGACAGGCAAGAAATGGCATCCTTCAATCTAAGCAACGTATCTAATCTTTTTTATAGCGGGGCATCAGGCAGATGAGCAGGACGACAAAAACTTTTTTAGGATGTGTTTTCATACGATTTTAAGGTCGAGCATAAATAAAAAAAGCGACTCGAAAGAGCCGCTTTTTTTATTTATAGAGTAATCAAAGTAGATTATTCGCCTACTTGGATAGTTACAGGAACCTTCACTTGCAGTTTATAACCCCAAGCATCAGTTACTGTTACAGGAACTTGTACAGTCTGTGTATTCGACAACGAACGTCCTTGTACCACGAAGTAACCGTCAGCTACACCATCTTTAGTTGACGTTGCAGGATAAGCTGTAATCTTATCGATGTATTTATCGTCATCTTGTCCTAAGCCTACGGTCTTGATTTGCGGGTTCTTATGCCAGCCTTCTTGTGTCGTGCCGTTACCTTCTATAGCAGTGCCTTTGGCAACATCCGGAACGATAGAATATTGGTTACCGTTGTAGTCGAAACCTGCAACTTGGTCACCTGTGATTCGGGCACCGTTTACAAAGTCGTTAGCCTTGACAGTGATGCTTGACGAACCAAGCGGGCTGATTGTACCTTCTACAATCGGGCTCTTGATGGTAATCTTGAATGTGAACGTATTATCACCGCTATTAGCCGCATACTTCCAGCCTTCGTAGTTGTCTTTCGTCGCGTTGATAATCAAGTCTGCACCGTAACCCAATTCGAATTGGCTGTTCTGTTTCTTGTCAGATTTCAGTGTTGCAATCTTTTGAGTCGGGTCAATGGCATTCAAAACACCCTCAGTAGTATAGTTCTTTCCACCATCGGTTACAACAGTAGTCTTGTTATCCAACTTGTAAGTAACAGCATCAGGTACTTGACGGAAGTATCTTGTCAATTCAATATTCTTATCATCACCGTAGAAGTAAGCATTGATGACATCACCTACCAGATAACCTTCTCTGATAGAGAACAAGTCGCTCAATGAAGGAGCAGTGAACTTAACCGGAATAATGCTAGAGTTCAATGTCTTTCCATCCTTAGACTTGTAAGTTACTTCCAAGTAGTAAGTCTTATCAAGCTCAACTCCGGCAGCGGCAGCCTTCGAATTATCAATAGCAACCGTCACGTTAGTAGCTTTGTTCACATCGGTAGTAGCCTGGCCATTAGCGTCCACAAATTTAGGAGTGAACAATCCTCCCATTACATTGGCAACTTCTTCTTTTAACGTGTTATTTTCATACTTCTTATACAATTTGAATGTATTTTGAGAAGCAGCCAAATCTACGTTCAGCATCCAAGTCTCGAGGTTAGCCAAACCATTCTTCATGGTAGCAAGATCGAAGCCGAATCTCGCCTTGCCATCATAGTCCTTTTCAGATATATTCTTCGTAATTTCAGCATATTCGCCTGCAGAAGGAATGTTGCTTGTCAAGCTGATGGTAATGGTAGTCTTGTGAACATTACCGTCATTAGCAGCTGTGTAGACATCCATATTAAATTTAGCTTCCAAAGAAGAAGAATCCGGGTTTCTGCCTACCGTAAAGGTCGGAGCACCGTTTGCGCCGAACTGCACGTTGTATGCGCTCTTCACTTCATCGGATACTACAAAATACATATCATACAATGCGGAAGGATCACCTGCAACAACGGTATAAGTTTCTCCTGTATTAACCTTATATGTTTTGCCAGTAGTACCTACTGATACTGGAGTAGCAGTACCTTCTTCTGCTCCGTTTACATTAATGGTTTCCAATTTTTCACCATTCACCTCAGAAATCTCAACATTATAATCGCTACGGACTGAACGGTCTGCATTGACAGCGAAAGTAGCTTTGTCCTTGTAAGTAGCGATTGCGTTATCTAACGCTTGAGCATCGTTTTTGCTAAGAACAACATTGTTCATTTTCAACGTATACAAGCCGTTGCCAAATGCTCTTGAATTAACTAAATCCTTGTATTCCGAAGCTTGCAGGGTGACGTTGCTCAATACATAATTGTTGCTTGCAACCAAGGTGTATTCCACATCCGTTCCGTCAATTTCTACAGGATTAATGCGCAAGCCCAATTGGCTGGTAGAGTAAACGACAGAGTTGTCAGCAGGCAATGTTTTTGTTCCACCCCAGTTGGACGCACTATTCATTCCTGTGTTGTTCTTTTTGAATGTGAATTTGGTTTTATATATATCCAACTGATTAGATGAAACTTTGCCACCAAGGTCTGTCAATTCGATATCAGTGATAGAGGCACCTGCGCCCGGCAAGAAAATGCCTTCTGAAATCATTTCACCGTTTGCATCCGGCAAATAAAGGGTATAACCACCATTGGACTCTACAGCGTATGCGGCACCCACAGCCTTGTAAGCAGATTTTTCCGCAGTACCTTCTTCATTGTAGAAATACCAATAGCCGTCTTCGCCGATGTAAGGCGATTTGATTTTTGTGGTTTCCTCATCAGCTACAGCTTTGTATTCGCTCTTTTCGCCATCAAAGCACCAGTAGCCATCTTCACTGATAGTAATCTGGGTACCCGGAGCACCGGCAGCACCTGTAGCACCTGCAGCGCCATCAGCACCATCCTGTCCGTTTACGATAGTAAATGACTGGCCGTCAGAGATGGTCACCGTAAATCCGCCTTCTACAGGAGTAACGCTTTGAATCCATTTTCCTGCGCTAATCTGAGCCTGCAAGTCCTCGAGGTCGGCCTTCACGCCGTCCACCTGTTCCTGCAGATTGCTGATGTCATCATCATAATCTTTACAAGAGGTAAAAGTTCCTGCCGAAGCGAACAAAAGCGCTCCGAACAGCAGTGCACTTAAATACTTTTTTCTCATAACAAATAAAATTTAATTTATAAATTAAAAAACTCAAATCGTTCTAACTCAGGTCTTTACAAGTACAACTATATTCTGGAGAGAACGGGCGGAAAGCCCCGTCAGTAGCCGCGCCGGCTACTGACCAAACAATAGCGTAACGCCCCTATCTTCAGAATAAAGCAGTTTTGCCATAGAACTCTAGTCTTCTCTACTCATGCAGGAATCCATATCCGGATATGAATCCTTCACTTTGGAAAAGGTTTTCATTCACATTTTTTGTTTTAGAAGACAACTTTCAAGGCACAAATGTAAAGGTTTTATTTTATACACAATCATTATCTTACTAAAAACTTCTATTAAATTTGCATTTATTAACAGGGTAACGAAAACAAAGCACAGAAAAAGGGAGGTTGTGCAACGTTTTTGTCATATTCATCTTGTTTTTCTCCCGATTTATCACCCAATCGGCTCTCCTTATTATATATTATAATAATGTTTTGCGCTTAGGGAACCTTGCGCCTTTCGCTTTTCTGTACAAATGGATGTAAAGGAAGCATTCCATCTTATAAGAAGCTAATGCGAATCAGGAGTCAAACGTAGTTATGTTCACAGGAGTTACCACTTCGTTCAAGAGTTAAAGCCCAATAAATAGTCCTACTTCTGAAAACACTGCAAGAGGTATTGGTATCTAACTCCCAGCCCGCCAAGTGGGCGATAACGGCTATAACTCCCTTTTAACTCCTGATTCGCATAATTGATTGATTTCTTCTTCGGTCAATTTCGTATATTTCATGATTTTAGCGATAGGTTCGTTGTCGGCTTTCATTTCTAGTGCCGTTTCAATCGCTTTTCTCTTCTCACCTTTCTCAATGCCAATCTTTTCGCCTTTCTCAAGTCCTTCTTTATGCCCTTTTTTAAAGCCTTTCTTTTCGCCTTTCAATTCAGCTGTATCTATTGTGTTTTTCCAATCACGGTAGACTTTCAAGCTTTCCTCGTAAGCATCGTATTCCACTTTCGTGAACTTGGCTATCTCCGCAGTTTCGAAAAGACGGGTGAAGATACGTTCCTGCAACGCTTTGGGACGTTCCATCAGGCGGGAAAGGTTGCGCAGGACGAAAAGCCATTTCTCGAACATCCCATTCAGTTCGTCTTCCGACTTGTTGAACTTCGGCATTTCCAAATAGATGAAGGTCAGCTTGTCGTAGAACACATCCTTGGTTTCTACATCCAACAGCTGTACCTCGTGGTGGTAATAATTGTCATGCACTTTGTCGAACTTGAAATTCAAGATGCCAATGACATAGACGGCTTTCAGCCGGTAGTTCCACTCTCCTTTCTGTCCCTGTTCGCGGATGGGGAAAGTGGCATAGTAAAGGCTACGATCCTTGAAGAACTGCTGTTCGCCACGTTGCATCTCCACCAGTATCTTTTCGCCATTTTCGTTCTCGCAATACACGTCGAACACTGCCTTGCGGTCGGACTCGCCCGTGCCAAGGTGTTCCGTGTTGAGATAAGTCAGGTCTTTCACCACCTCCTTGCCATGGAGCAGACTGTTGATGAAGCTGATGAGCAGGTCTTTGTTGATTTCGGTGCCGAACAGTTTCTTGAAACCGAAATCGGTGTACGGATTGACATAACGGTCTTTTAAGTATCTCATGTCCATAATGTGTAATTATTAAGGGTGTGACTCTTTACAAAATGCCCCATTTCATACCGTGCATTTTTTAAAATTCTTTGCAAATTCCAGCGAAATGGAATTTTCCGTACTGCGGCATGCCTCACTTCCGAATGCCAGTCCACAGGCTATGATGTCATCCCAATCTTTTTGGCATAGGCTATCAAGATCGGAACGGCGGACACGGTTTTCTATCAGTCCGTATACAATGCCTGCATTGAAATTATCGCCGGCTCCAATCGTGCTTACGGTTTCGACCTTCGGCACCGGATATGTATTGGAGTATTGGCGGGTAAACAGACGGACATCGTGTGCTCCATCGGTATAAATAAACGGATTGCAATAAAAAGCCACTTTCTGACGATAAACTTCCTCGGCACGGTCCAGTCCGAACATAAACCGGAAATCTTCGGACGAGCCACGCAGGATATCAGCATATTCGAAGTTTTCAAGAATGGTAGGCATCAATTTGATAGCTTCATTGGCATGCGTACTCCGGAAGTTTACATCGTAGTAAATGATAGCTCCCCGCTCGCGTGCCAGTTCGAGCAGTTCTTTCACCTTGTCTCTCAATACCGGTGTGACGGCAAAATATGAACCAATCATAACAATGTCATCCGCCTGAATATCGGGCATAGTCACATCTAACCGTTGACGCGGATAGTCTTTGTAGAAAATATACTCGGCATCGTTGTTCTCATTGAGAAAAGCCAGAGATACAGGTGATTTCCCATCTGGAAAGACATTGACATTGTCTGTACGCACACCATTGGCACGCATATTATCCAGAATCATGCTGCCTACCCTGTCATTTCCGGTTTCGCTGATAAATGTTACATCCATTCCCATTCTTCCCAGTGAAATCATTGCGTTGTATACCGATCCTCCCGGTACAGCCGCCTGTGGCTGTCCGTTGCGGAACAAAATATCCAAAATCGTTTCTCCTATACCTATTACTTTTCTCATAGTTGTAAGTTTTTGAGTTTGTAAGTTCTTGAGTTCTTGGGTTTTTGAGTTCTTGAGTTCTTGAGTTTGTAAGTCCTTTCATTTTTAGGTTGAAGCTTGACAGATGCGTAAAAACTTACAAACTTATAAACTTAAAAACTCAAGAACTTAAAAATCTGATATTTACTTACTTAATTCGCGCGAACGTTCTCCCAGATAACCGCCGTGATGGCGCTTGCTATACTCTTCAATGGTAAATCCTGTACGTTTCATGGTTTCTACTACAAGAATATCGCCTATTACCGTCATAACTGTAGTAGAAGTAGTAGGGGTCATGCCCAATGGGCAAACTTCGTCAGGATGTCCGGTAGCAATACAGATATCAGCAGCTTCGGCCAGCGGACTATCCGGATTTCCAGTAATGACAATCTTTTTCAGGTTAGGGTTCAAGCCTTTAGCCAAATCTGTCAATTCGATGATTTCGCGTGTTTTTCCCGAATTAGAGATAAGCAAGAGCAAGTCATTTTCTTGCAAAATACCCAAATCGCCATGTTGTGCTTCACTGGGATGTAAGAAGACAGCCGGTATGCCGGTGGAGCAGAAAGTCGTAGCAATGTTCATGGCTATCTGTCCGGCTTTTCCCATGCCGCTGGTAACCAGTTTCCCTTTTTTCTGATGCACCTGTTCTACAATCAGGCAAACAGCCTTGTCGTATGCATCCGTTACTGGAATATCGAGTACAGCTTGCGCTTCACGGCGCAACAATTCGTGAATGGAATCCATCTTTAAATAATTAATAATGAATAATTAACAATTAAGTTCCTGGGTTTGTAAGCTGTTGAGTTCTTTCAGTTTTAAACTTGCAAACTCAAGAACTTACAAGCTAATGCGGACTTTATTTCAAAAGTTCGGTCAGCTCTTCAAACGTGTTTGCCACTTTATAGTATTGCCTCAACGGATGATGAGCAAAACGGGCTTTTTCCAGCCGGTCGAAAAAGTGCAAAATATCATCCCAGAAGCCGTTGATATTATAAAATATAACCTGCTTGCTATGATAACCGATAGTAGCTGATGCCATGACATGAAATATTTCATCCAGCGTACCTATACCGCCCGGCAATGCCACCATCACTTCAGCCTCTTGCAACATCGTATCCTTCCGGTCGCTCAAGTTAAAGGTGCGGAATGTCACATCCAGCTTATCGCTTACCATTCCACGTTCCTCCAGTCTGGTAGGCACGACACCCATAATCATTGCCCCTTTTTCTTTGGCAGCATCTGCAACGGCTTCCATCAGCCCGCTGCTGGAACCACCATATATCAGCCATTTACGATGTTCGCCCATCCACTCACCCAGTTCTTTGGCTTTCTCTGCATAAATCGGGTCGATTGCATCGGATGCAGAACAAAATAACGCTATCTTATTCATAGTCTTTTTAGTTGACAAGTTGACGAGGTAACAAGTTTACAAGGCTCTGAATAGTTTTACTAAAGGTATTTAAAACCTTGTCAACTGGTTAACTTGTCAACTCGTTACCTTATTAATTTCCTGCAAATATCTGTATTTTTTCTGCAAAAGCAATGAGTATTATTGTATTTTTGCACCCAAAATAAGTAGAAAACAGAAAATGACGACTTATCAAACTGCCACTTTACCCAATGGAATACGTATCATTCATGAACCGAATCCTATCAATGTGGCTTATTGCGGCTATGCAGTAAATGCCGGAACACGTGACGAGCGCAAAGATGAACAAGGCATGGCGCACTTTGTAGAGCATCTGATATTCAAAGGAACACGCAAACGGCACGCCTGGCATATCCTGAACCGTATGGAGAATGTGGGTGGTGACTTGAATGCCTATACCAATAAAGAAGAAACGGTGATTTACAGTGCTTTCTTAAAAGAGGACTTTCTGCGTGCCGCCGAACTGCTGACCGACATTGTGTTCAACAGCACCTTCCCGCAAAATGAAATAGAGAAAGAAGTAGAAGTGATCATTGACGAGATACAGAGCTACGAAGATAGCCCGGCAGAACTGATATTCGATGACTTCGAAGAACTGATTTTTCCTAACCACCCGTTGGGACGCAACATTTTAGGCAAACCTGACCAATTACGCAATTTTCAGAGCGAAGATGCCATGAACTTTGTACACCGTTATTACAAACCCGACAATCTTATCTTCTTTGTACAAGGCAACCTGGACTTTCACCGCATCGTACATGCCATGGAAAAGCTTACGGCAGACATACCTTTCGGAAAAGTGGAGAACTATCTCCGCCAGGCACCGGATACCTATCGCCCACGCAAACTTATCCTGCATAAAGACACACATCAGGCACACGTAATGATAGGCGGACGTGGTTATCATGCTTATGACGAACGTCGGACAGGACTTTATCTGCTAAACAATATTTTAGGCGGACCAGGTATGAACAGTCGGCTGAATGTTACTCTGCGCGAACGGAAAGGACTGGTATACAGCGTAGAGTCAAGCCTGACTTCCTATACTGATACCGGTACGTTCTGCATTTATTTCGGATGCGATCCTAAAGATACAGATGTATGTATCGAGCTGGTACAGAAAGAACTGCGTAAGTTGCGGGAAGAACCTCTCACCTCTTCACGTCTGAATGCAGCCAAGAAACAAATCATCGGCCAAATCGGCGTAGCAAGTGATAATTTCGAAAACAATGCCCTTGATATGGCAAAATGCTTCCTTCATTATAAGCATTATGATTCGAAAGAAGAATTGTTCCACCGTATTGAAGCCCTCACAGCATCGCAGTTGCAAGATATTGCCAATGAAATGTTTGCAGAAGATTATCTTTCCACATTGATTTATACATAGCTTCTGCAAGCTTCCCAACCGTCTTGAAACGATAAAAGATATAAGTGCGCCGGCAAACGCATATAAGTCCATCCGCTGTAAGATTATTAATCTTCAGGCTGCAAGATTATTAATCTTACAAGCGGAAGATTATTAATCTTACACCAGACTAAGTTATCTGCACATTTATTCATGATTGGCACAAAGCCCCCTCAAACGAACATAGGTGATACGACTGACTCACTTATGTGAAACGCCCGAGGCACTTATGTTAAACGGTCTACTCACTTATGTTCATCAAGAGGTATGCTTAAATATCGTCAGGTGAAAAGCAGATAAAGAAAGCCTTCCAATGCTCCGACATGTTACCGTCACACAAAAACTTACAAACTCACAAACTTAAAAGCCTTAAGAACTTAAAAATAATTCGTACCTTTGCGCACAAAGTAAAAAACAAACGCACAAAGATATACACATGAAAATAGAAGACAAACTTACAGCTTCCGTCATCGACGGAGTGAAGAAGCTGTACGGAGCGGAGATTACCCCCGCCATGGTGCAGTTGCAAAAGACGAAGAAAGAGTTTGCGGGCCACTTGACAGTGGTAGTGTTCCCTTTTCTGAAACTTTCGAAGAAAGGACCGGAACAAACCGGGCAGGAAATCGGAGAATACCTGAAGGCGAACGAACCTGCCATTGCCGACTATAATGTCATCAAAGGATTCCTGAACCTGACGATTGCTTCGGACGTATGGATTGACTTGCTGAACCGCATCCATGCCGATGCGCAATGGGGTATCCGCAAAGCCGACGAGAAGGCTCCGTTGGTGATGATTGAATATTCATCGCCCAATACCAACAAGCCGCTCCACTTGGGACATGTGCGTAACAACCTGCTGGGAAATGCACTTGCCAATATCATGGCTGCCAACGGCAACCGCGTGGTGAAAACCAACATCGTGAACGACCGCGGCATCCACATCTGCAAATCCATGCTGGCATGGCTGAAATACGGCAACGGCGAGACTCCCGAATCATCGGGAAAGAAAGGCGACCACCTGATAGGCGATTACTACGTAGCCTTCGACAAGCACTACAAAGCCGAAGTAGCCGAACTGATGGAAAAGGGAATGAGCAAGGAAGAAGCCGAAGCCCAGTCGCCTTTGATGCAGGAAGCCCGTGAAATGCTCCGCAAATGGGAAGCAGGCGACCCCGAAGTGCGTGCCCTTTGGGAGAAAATGAACAACTGGGTATATGCCGGATTCGATGAAACCTACAAGATGATGGGAGTAAGCTTCGACAAGATTTATTACGAATCGAACACCTATCTGGAAGGGAAAAAGAAAGTGTTGGAAGGTCTGGAAAAAGGTATCTTCTACCGCAAAGAAGACGGTTCGGTATGGGCAGACCTTACCCCCGAAGGACTTGACCAGAAACTGTTGCTCCGTGCCGACGGTACCTCGGTTTACATGACCCAAGACATCGGTACTGCCGAACAGCGCTTTGCCGATTATCCGATAGACAAGATGATATACGTGGTAGGCAACGAACAGAACTACCACTTCCAAGTGCTTTCTATCCTGCTCGACAAGCTGGGATTCGAGTGGGGAAAAGATTTGGTGCACTTCTCTTACGGCATGGTAGAATTGCCCGAAGGAAAGATGAAGAGCCGCGAAGGTACCGTGGTAGATGCCGACGACCTGATGGAAGCCATGATTCAGACTGCTAAGGAAACCAGCAACGAATTGGGCAAACTGGACGGACTGACACAGGAAGAAGCCGATGACATCGCCCGCATCGTAGGATTGGGCGCATTGAAATATTTCATCTTGAAGGTAGATGCGCGCAAGAACATGACCTTTAATCCGAAAGAATCTATCGACTTCAACGGGAATACCGGTCCTTTCATCCAATACACGTATGCCCGTATCCAGTCCATCCTGCGCAAGGCAGCCGAAGCCGGCATCACGATTCCGGTGGTTATCCCGGCCGGCATGGAACTGACGGCAAAAGAAGAAGGACTGATTCAGATGCTTGCAGATTTTACGGCTACCGTAGCTCAGGCAGGTACCGACTATAACCCGTCTATCCTTGCCAACTACGCTTACGACTTGGTAAAAGAATACAACCAGTTCTACCACGACTTCAGCATCCTGCGCGAAGAAAACGAAGCGTTGAAAATCTTCCGCCTTGCCCTGAGCCAGAACGTGGGCAAGATTGTGAAAGAAGCCATGGGATTGCTGGGCATCGAAGTGCCTGAACGCATGTAAGAAACAGCTTCACAACAGATTACACAGATTAAAAAATTGATTGAAAATCTGTGTAATCTGTGGTGAAAAAAGAAATTATATGGGAAAGAAGAAATTTTACGTGGTGTGGAAAGGCGTAGAACCAGGTGTGTACGACTCGTGGACAGATTGTCAGCTACAGATTAAAGGCTATAAGGGTGCGCTCTATAAATCGTTTGATACACGTGAAGAAGCAGAAAAGGCATTGGTTACCCCTCCGCACCATTACCTGCAGCCCCATAAAGAAACGGCAAACCAATCTCTTGAAAAACGCTTGCCTTCCGGTTTCGACCTGAATTGCCTTGCCGTAGATGCGGCATGCAGCGGTAATCCAGGCCCGATGGAATACCGGGGTGTGTACCTGTTGACGGGGCAGGAAATCTTTCACTTCGGTCCCGTCTATGGTACGAATAACATCGGCGAATTCCTTGCCATCGTACATGCCCTTGCTTTGTTAAAACAAAAGAACATCTCCATGCCTGTCTATTCGGATAGCCGGAACGCCTTGAGCTGGGTGAAGCAAAAGAAATGCAAAACCAAACTGGAGCGTACGGCAAAGACCGAAGAATTGTTTCGCCTGATAGAACGTGCCGAAAAATGGTTGCGTGAACATACATACAACACTCCCTTACACAAATGGGAAACCGAACTCTGGGGCGAGGTTCCTGCCGATTTCGGACGCAAATAGGGAATGAACTGACAAGTTTACAAAGGGGCAGGTTCGTTTTTGTGAGAAATTTCTGAAAGTGATGAAAAGCTTGTCAACGGAAATATTGCCAATTTAAAAAGAAGAACAAATGAAAAAAAGACTTGCTTATCTTACGGGCTTTTTTGCTTTGATACTGCTATTTTTTATAGTTCAGAAGCCCGGCTTTATGTTTTATAATGATGCTGTAGGGCGAGGTATACCTATGCTTGATTATTTTAAAGTGATGTGGCACGGCATCAGCCTCGATGCAGCAACTACAGGATATCTTACTGCCCTGCCGTGGCTGGTAATCAGCATCAGCATTTGGTTCAAACATTTCCCGCTCCGGAAGATAATCGTCATTTATTACATATTTATCAGCCTTATCATAGCAACTATCTTTGTAGGCGACATGTGCCTGTATCCATTCTGGAATTTTAAACTTGATGTATCAGTATTCTTCTATTTGGAATCACCCAAAAATGCAGCCGCCAGTGTCTCTATAGGGTTTATCACTCTTCGCATATTAATCATACTTTTACTTGCCGGCATCATGTGCTGGGTATTGTATTATTTTACACCCCGCTGCCTGCCCTATGTGCGGAAGAGACTCGCAGCTACATTAAGTACTCTTTTAATAGGAGGCTTACTTTTTCTCATTATACGAGGGGGCGTAAGTGAATCGACCAGCAATATCGGACAAGTATATTTCTGCAACGATGAATTTTTAAATCATTCAGCTGTCAATCCGGCTTTCAGCTTGCTGGCATCCATCAGCAAGACCAAAGACTATGCCAGCCAGTACGACTATTTCGATGAAGCAGAACGCAAAACCTTATTCGACGGGCTATATCCTACGAAAGGCAAGAATACAGTAGAATTGCTCAACACCCATCGTCCTAATATACTGATTATCTTGATGGAAGGATTCGGAGCTACCATGATAGAATCACTGGGTGGCACAAAAGGTGCCAGCCCGAATATTGACCGCCTGGCGAAAGAAGGCATTTGGTTTACACATTGCTATGCAAACAGTTTCCGTACCGACCGTGGAACCATTTGTGCTCTAAGCGGTTATCAAAGCTTTCCAGACCTGTCTGTCATGAAAATACCAGCCAAAAGCCGTACACTGCCATCCATTGCAGGAAAGCTGGTGAAAGAAGGTTATCATACCGATTTTTTGTATGGAGGAGACATCAATTTCACCAATATGAAAAGCTACCTGTTGCAAAGCGGTTACCAGAAACTGACCGCAGATGTCGATTTCCCGATGAATCAGCATCAAAATGCATGGGGAGTGAATGACGACATCACTTTCGACCACTTGTTTCAGATGCTGACAGAACGGCAGGAAACACCATGGCACACAACTTTCCTCACCCTGAGCAGCCATGAACCTTTCGAAGTGCCTTACCATCGTCTGCCAGAAGCAAAACCAAATGCTTTTGCTTTCACCGACCATTGTTTGGGAGAATTTGTCGAAAAACTGAAACAAACACCCATATGGAAAGATTTATTGATAATATGCCTGTCTGATCATGGATTTTATTATCCGGACAATAGTGGCCATGGACACGACGAGCGTATCCACCATATTCCGATGCTGTGGTTGGGAGGTTCTGTAAAACAACCGATGGTAATTGACTGCATCATGAACCAGACAGACCTTGCAGCGACATTATTGGCACAATTAGGCATTGATCATAGTGAATTCAACTTCAGCCGTAACGTCTTGGGAACGGAATATACATATCCTTTCGCCTACTGGAGTTTTGGTGGTGGTTATGCATTTGCCGACAGCACTGGAGTTACTGTAATGGACTTAAATGCAGACCGTCCGATGATAGAACGCCCATCATCCAACACCAACCGCATTTTGCGCGGAAAAGCCATCTTACAAAGTTCATACGATGACATAGGTGCACGCTGAATATTAGCTTCCACGCAGGAAAGGATTATCCGATTTCGGAAAGAAGACAGTCCTCTCCTGCGAGGCATATTCTTGTTGTTACGTTTGCCTGTACCCATAATATTCCTATTTGACTAATTCGAAAACAGTTTCATAATAATTGGTGCACTTGATAAAATATAAATTGAATATCCGCAAACATCCCATGTAGGGGCGAAATACAGATATTCATTACATACAAACGCAGAGAAAACTTTAGAAGCTGTTTTGAATTTCTCCAAAAAGTTTTTCTTGGCTTGATGTATTCGTTTTCGTGTGTGCTTTGGGCGGTTTTTTGGTCCTTTTCGCTCCTGTTCTTCGTCAGATAGCCCGCTATCTTCCTCATCACAGAAGCGAAAATGCCTCAAAAACTCATCCCAAATCATCGCACGATAAATTCAAAACAGCTTCTTATTCATCACAGAAAAACAGCATCAATTTTATCGTAAAGTTAATCTATATTAAACAATATTTTATTGTAATTTTTTCATACAAATATCATTTCCTGCAAGGCTCATTTCAATCTTTTGCCTTCTCCTTTCATTCAACTTCCTGACTACAAAACCGGCACATATCCGGCACATTTAGTTAACGAATCCTAATACAATTCGAATACACTCCTATAAATCAGCCGTTTACAAACAATTCGTCAGTAGCCGGCGCGGTTACAAGCCTGAGTGGAAACAGGCAGATACAAAAGGTAAAGCAGGACTTGCAAAGACCTGAGTTAGAACGATTTGAGTTTTTTAATTTATAAATTAAATTTTATTTGTTATGAGAAAAAAGTATTTAAGTGCACTGCTGTTCGGAGCGCTTTTGTTCGCTTCAACAGGAACTTTTACTTCATGTAAGGATTACGATGACGACATCAGCAACTTGCAGACACAAATCAACGATGTAAAGACTGCTATTTCTGAATTGCAGGCTAAAGTTGACGGCGGCAAGTATGTTACTGATGTCGTAAAAGAAGGTGACGGTATCAAAATCACTTGGAACGACAACTCGTCAAGCGTAATCGAAACTATCAAGGGTGCTGACGGTACCATCGTTACTATCGGTGAAAACGGAAACTGGTTCATCGATGGCGTAGACCAAGGCATTTCCGCTAAAGGTGAAAAAGGCGACAAAGGTGACAAGGGTGACCAAGGCGAACAAGGTCCTGCTGGTGAACAAGGTCCTGCCGGTCCTCAAGGTCCTCAAGGAGAAGCTGGTGCTGACGGTCACGATGTACAAATCATCGATGGCTATTGGGCTATTTGGGATGCAGAAAAAGGCGACTATGTTAAGACACAGTCTCTCGCTGGCGGCGTAATCGCTGTAGAAACAGATGGTGGATATAACTTCACTATTACAGATGCAAACGGCGAACAGCAGACTATCTTTGTTCCGACAAGTGCTACAATGGGATATATTGATGTGTTGGGCAATGATATCGCTGAATATCCTACTACTGATGACTTAACCAATATGAAAGCATTGTACGGCATCAACGAAAAAGATGTAGAATACGGTCCTGCTGACTCAAAGAAAACTTTGGCAAAAGGTCTGTACACGACTCTTGACCGTGACTTGATGATTGTTGTTAATCCGCAAGGTACCGATGCATCTGACTATGCTTTCAACTTGACTAACTCAGCTAATCAAGATACTGAACTGAAATTTAAAGATGCAGTTCCATACGAAGGCGTATTGTCAAGAGCAACTTCTGCAAACGGCGTATGGGTTTTGCCGCATGACTTTACCCGTTATGAAGATATTGAAGACGCAAGAACGAAGAACTACCTGTTGTTCAAGGCTAATGATGGTGCTAAGCACGCTTTGTCGTTGACCGCAACGTTGGGCAACACCACCATCAAGACAGCTTATGATTTGGGCGCAAGCTTGAAGAAAATAGGCAAAGTGGAAGTATATCCTAATAATCTGACTAACTGTGCTGTAAATAAGGAATATGTTCCGACTTAT
>NZ_NFKD01000084.1:0-15594 GCF_002160215.1 Bacteroides sp. An19
TCAATAGAAAACAATAAAATATCCTCGTTCCTCCGCTTTACGCCGATAGCCGACACGCATTTCTCGAAAGTAGACAACAAGAGTGCCAGCGGCCGTACCACAGTCTATCTCTTGCTGTGCGTGTCGTTCCTCATCGTCATCATCGCCGCTATCAACTTCATGAACTTCACGCTGGCGGAAAGCCCGATGCGCGTCAAGAGCATCAATACGCAGAAAGTGCTGGGAGCCACCGTGGGTTCGCTCCGCACGGGGCTGGTGCTGGAATCGGTGCTGGTCAGCGTCATTGCTTTCGGCGTGTCGTTGCTCCTGCTGTTGGCGTTGCGCGGCTCGGGCTTGCAAGACTTGGTGACGGCAAGCCTCGACCTGACGGCACATCCGCTGCTGCTTGCCTCCACCTTCTGCATCAGCGTGCTGATGGGCGTGCTGGCAGGGCTGTATCCGTCTTATTACGTCACCTCGTTCCCGCCCGCGCTGGCACTGAAAGGCTCGTTCGGCCTCTCGCCAAAAGGGCGGAAGCTGCGCACGGTGTTGGTATGCTTCCAGTTCTTCGTGGCGTTCATGCTGATTATCGCCATCGGCATCATGTATGCACAGAGCCGCTACATCCGCACGACCGATTACGGTTACGACAAGGATGCCATCGTGGTGGGCAACATGTCGTGGGATGCTATCCAGCAGCGGGAAGCAGTAGTCGGTGAGCTATCGCGCATATCGGGCGTAGAAGGCGTAGCGTTCTCGCAATTTGTTTTAAGTTCGAATGATTCTTACATGGGCTGGGGACGCGGAAGCGACGACAAGCACATTCAGTTCGACGTACTTCCGGTGGATTACCGTTATCTGAAAGTGATGGGCATCCACGTTACTGAAGGACGTGACTTCAAGGCAGGCGACGGCGATGTATATATCTTCAACGAGGCTGCACGGAAGAAATACCCGTGGATGGCGGTGGACCAACTTGCCACAGACGGCGATTATCCCATTGTGGGCTTCTGTGAGAACATCAAGTACAGCACGTTCCGCAACGATGACAACAGCCAGCCAATGGCGTTCTTCATCTACGGGAAAGACTATGCCGACTGGGGACGTTGGGAAAACTACGTCAACGTCCGCGTCTCCGCCGGCACAGACAAGGTAGCCGTTATCCATTCGTTGCAGAAAGCGATGGAGAAGTTTACGCCGGGACACGACTTCAACTTCCGCTTCATGGACCAGGTGCTCGACAATGCCTACCGCAACGAACTGCGATTCACTCGCCAGATTCTGCTCTTCTCCCTCCTCGCCATCGTCATCAGCATGATAGGCGTGTTCGGACTCACCATGTTCGAGAGCGAATACCGCCGCAAGGAGATAGGCATCCGAAAAATCTTCGGCAGCACCACGGGCGAAATACTCCGCATGTTCAACAAGCGGTACCTGTATATACTGATAGGATGCTTCGTCGTAGCGGCTCCCTTCGGCTGGTGGATAGGACACCACTGGCTGGAAGGATTCGCCGAACGCACACCCATCCGCGCCTGGATTTTCCTCGCCTCCTTCCTCCTCGTCACCGCCATCACCATGATAACGGTCACGGTACAGAGCTGGAAGAACGCCAACGAGAATCCCGCGAACAGCATCAAGACGGAATAAAACTTGTAGGGGCAGGGTTAGCCTGCCCGAATACATCCACGTGAACGCATACGGGCGGGCAAACCCCGCCCCTACAAGAAACTATAAATTGTAAATAGTAAATGACTAAATAGTAAATGACTAAATAGTAAATGACCACATGAAAACCTATTTCACCTTCTTGGAGCGCAACAAGCTCTTTACATTCGTCAATGTGGCGGGACTGAGCATCTCGCTGATGTTCGTGCTCCTTATCGCCAACATGGTGACACGCCAGCTCACCGTGGACAAAGACCTGCCCGATGCCGACCGCATCTATGTGTTTGCCAACGAACATTGGGCAGGAGGGCATTACAACTTGGGCGACCGCCTGAAAAGCCGCTATCCCGAGATAGAGGACTGGTGCGCCATCAAAGTATCAAACCCGTATGTGCAACCGGACGACAAGCCGGTGCAGGTATTAGGCGCCAGCGTGAAGAAAAACTTCTTCGAGTTCTTCCGCTTCCCCTTGCTGGAAGGGAACCGCGAACAACTGCTTACCGATGACAACAGCGTGGTGCTTACCCGCTCCGCCGCTCTCCGCCTGTTCGGCACCGAGCACGCCGTGGGCAAGACCCTGAAAATCATTCCTTGCAACAACGGGATATTTACCGTGACGGGCATCGTCAAGGACATTGACAACTCTATCATCCCTTCGGACATCGACATCTTCATCCCGTTCGAGAACATGAAATACATCCAATGGAGTTGTTCGATGGAATGTACCGAGATGAACAATGCGGCAGGAAGCACCCTCTTCTTCCGTATGGTTCCTGGCGCCGACCTGAACCGGAAAGCCGATGACGTAGCGGCATTCTTGAAAGAGTTTTACTGGCTGTTCAGAGACAGCGGCGACACTTTCCGGAAAGCCCAATTCATCCCTTGGCACAAATTCTACTTTTCCGAAACTCCTGCCACCGTCTACCTCAACCAGTACGACTTCAAGCTGGTAGTGATTTTCATTACCGTGGGCGTGCTTATCCTGCTGATGGCGGTGCTGAACTATATCAGCATGAGCGTGGCGCAGACCAGCTACCGTGCCAAGGAGATGGCTACACGCCGCCTGCTCGGTTCGTCGAAACAGAATATTTTCTGGCGGATGATAACCGAATCGTTCCTGCTCACACTGGTCTCGTTCATCGTAGGCTTCCTCCTTGCCAAAGCCGCCGAACCTGTAGCCATCGACCTGCTCCGTGCCAAGCTTGACATCACGGGCGACCTCAATGCCGCAACCGTTATCGTTTATATCCTGTTCATCGCGGCACTGACCTTGCTTTCGGGCTTTATTCCGGCTACGATACTTTCCAACTACAACCCCATGGACGTAGTAAAAGGCACGTTCCGGCGCAAGACGAAAGCCGTCTACCTGCGGGTGCTCAACATCGTACAGTGCGGGCTGACCATCGCCCTGCTCACCTGCTCCGCCTATCTCTCCGTGCAGATATACCGCATCGTGCACGCCCCGTTGGGCTACGAATACGGCAACGTGCTGACTTATCCGTCCTACGGCTCTCAAAAGAACCTGCAACTCTTCCGAACCGAAGCGAAGAAGCTGCCCTTCGTGAAACAGGTTTCTTTCTCATGCGGCATCCCCTTAGACGGAGGGAACAACAATACCACCTACATTCCTTCGGCGGACAGCACCTTGACGATGAGCTTCCAGACCTTTATCGTCGACTCGGCGTTCCTCGACATCTACCATATACAGATAACCGAAGACCGCCACGCGCCAATGGGAGGCAACAATTTCTTGATGAGCGAACGGGCGATGAAGTCGTTGGCAAACATCGGGGCTACGGACTATTTTACAAGCAACAATTACGGGCGCACCCAGATAGCCGGCGTGTTCAAGGACTTTGTTATCAGCCGGAGCCTGATAGACCACGATATCCATCCGCTCCAGATACAGATAGAGCACCCCGACAGCATCTATCCGTGGAACATATCGGTAGAGGTGCAAGACGGCGACTTGAACGCTTACAAGAAACAGCTGGACCAGCTTTTCAAGATAGCCGCCAAGGATTTCTCCTTCGAGTCGGCATGGTACGGCGACCAGCTTCGTGACCTTTACGCCGACTTCAGCCGCATGAACCGCCTGATGCTTATCTTTACCGGTGCCGCCCTGCTCATCTCCCTGTTGGGACTGACCGCCATGAGCCTGTACTTCATCGCCCAGCGCAAGCGGGATATGGCAATCCGCAAGGTATTCGGCTCCAGTTCGTTGGGCGAGCAAGAGAGGCTGATGAAGTTCTCGCTCGGTTCCCTAAGTATCAGTTTGGTGATAGCCGTCCCGCTGATGGTGTTCGGCATACACCAGATAGATAAGATTGTGACCTTCGACAGCACCTTCCCCTGGTGGGTTCCGATAGCTTCCATCATCGTGGTAGCCCTCATCTCACTGGTTTCGGTATACCTCATCAGCCTGAAAGCCACACGAGAGAATCCGGTGGAAAACCTGAAGACAGAATAAATTCATAGGCACTAGGTGACTAGGTACTAGGAACTAGGTTCTAAACACCTTAGTATCTACAGACTTAGTCAACTAGTACCTAGTTACCTAGTCAACTAAATACAGCATTGATCTATAAACTCTCTTAGATTTCAAATGCCGCCGGCAAGCTTGCGTGAGCAAGGAAGCCGGCGGATTTGTTTTTCTCCTGTTTCCGATGTCTTTCCAACTGCATGAACAACAGACACAAAATTCACTTTGCCATATGAAAGACTTTCAAATCTGTTATCATGTCTTTATTCACTGAAGGAGCTCCATAATATCGGGAAGATACAAGAACTGATTCCTCTTCGCAACTTCCCCAATGCAATTTAGCGGAGAAAACAACCCTGCTCTCCCAATACAGCGTGCCTTCTATAAAAACCATATACGTCCCTTTGGGTACAGGCATACCTTCATTGTTTTTACCATCCCACACATAATGTAACGTCCCGTTCCGAGGAGTGGCACCAGTGAAAGCATCAATATTGTCGGATATCCTATTTTTCGGATCAGCTTTGGCAACCCATGTGGGAACGGCATCTTTCCGGTATTCATATCCTCCTTTTGCTGTAAAAGACGTAACATACAAGGTACGTACCAACTTGCCCGTTTCGTCTTCTATCCAAATGGCATATTGGCTGGAAGCAATGCCGCCACGCTGGAAGCGGAAAGAAATCTCCAACCGTTCTCCTGCGGGAGTTTCTTTCGCATCTTCTCTGTCTTTCGCATACGAGGTGGTGCAACCTTGCAGGCAGATGCCGAACGCAACCAGAATAGCATAAAACAATCTTGTTTTCATAAGCTTTATTCGTCCAATTTATAGCAGTTCAATCCTATTTCCGGGACATAAACGCGGGTGACGGGGGTTCCGAAATCTTCCACCACAAACTCTCCGGCTCCGTTCAGCGTAGCGGCAAGCAGATGTCCTGCCAAAGCGGAATAATCGCTGCGTCCCACGGTGATGTGCAAATGGAGATAGGTCTTCCCGTCCATTTGGGAGATGTTTCCTGTCAGGTTGGCAATCTCCATCTGCTCTTGATAGGTCTTGTCCACGTATTGCTTGGTCTGGGGATTGAAAAAGCGAAGGATTAATTCATCTATCGCCCCTATCCCGTAAATGGTTCCCGACTGGATGCCCCGTTCTTCGCAGAAAGCGTTCAGGGCTTTGACGATTTCCGCACGATTTTGGATACTGACAACATATTTGTTGCCTATTTGCTTATAAGTGTACATATTTTGTAGATTTTGTGCGCTTGCCGGAATGAACAGCCATCCGCAAAGCAGCAGAATGAATATGAGTTTTAATTTCATGACAGTCCGTGTTAAAACAGTTGGGAGGAAAGTTCAGGCCGTTCGTCTTGGTGCCAGTAAGGATAAGGCTTCTCCGTCTTGCTGGCTGCATCGAGGCGTTGCATCTGTTCTGCCGTAAGCTTCCAGTCTACTGCCCCCAAGTTCTGCCGGAGTTGTTCTTCTGAACTGGCTCCGATGACAAGGCTGCACACCGTAGGACGTTGCAACAACCAGTTTAATGCCACTTGTGCCACAGCCTTTCCCGTTTCCGCAGCCACTTCATCCAACACATCTATTATATTATACAGACGCTCGTAAGCCACTACGTTATCCCTTACGGGTGCGCCTCCGCGTGCCACTCTTCCGTCTTGCGGCATGGGGTTGTTCCGGCGGTAGCGCCCTCCCAAACGTCCGGCAGCCAACGGACTCCAGATGATGCTGCCTACCTGCTGGTCTATGCCGAGCGGCATCAGTTCCCATTCAAAATCACGGTTCAGCAGCGAGTAATATACCTGATGCGCCACATACCGGCTCCATCCGCGCCGCTCGGATACCGAAAGCGATTTCATCAGTTGCCAGCCGGAGAAGTTGGAACAGCCTATGTAGCGTATCTTGCCGCTCGTCACCAGGTCATCCAAAGCCCGGAGCGTCTCCTCTACAGGTGTATTGGCATCGAAACCGTGGATGTAGTACAGGTCGATATGGTCGGTACCCAGACGGCGCAGGCTCGCCTCGCATGCCTCTATCAGATGGAAGCGCGAAGCCCCTTCCTCGTTGCGGCTTTCGCCCATGGGAAATGTCCCCTTGGTAGCAATGAGCAGCCTGTTCCGCTTTCCGGCAATGGCCTTCCCCAATATTTCCTCGGCAAGTCCGCGCGAATACATATCTGCCGTATCAAACATGTTCAGTCCGGCTTCCAGACACATATCCACCATGCGGGTGGCTTCCGCTACTCCCGTATGTCCCCAGCCCTCGAAGCCATGAGAGCCGCCGAAGGTTCCTGTTCCCAAAGTCAATGCCGGGACAAAAAGTCCCGAACCGTTCAGTCTGCGATATTCCATAATCAGTAATGTTTTTTGTTGTGCATCTTCCTTTCATTTGACATTGCAAAAATAACAGCAATAAAGAAGACGGGATTCCATTATATTTGCAGTATTATCCATTATATTTGCATCCGGATAAAAATGAAAGTATGCCCGTATTAGAACGTAAGATTGTACATAACATGGCGACGGTATGCAGCCATATTTCCTACCCCCGTTTTGTGCTTCCCTTGCACAAACATGTGGAGTACGAAATCATGCTGTTCACCCAAGGCAGCGGGAAACAGTTTGTCGGTGAAGGTGTATCCGAATACAAAGCCGGAGACATCGCCCTCATCGGAAGCAATGTGCCTCATCTCCACCTGTGCCATACCAAGCTGCATTCCACATCAGCAAGTCATCCGGAAGGTGAATGGAGTGCCGGAGAAGCCATACAGTTCAGGCCGGATATGTTTCCCGACAATATGAAAGACATTCCGGATTACCGCCTCATCTACGATTTGCTGCAGAAAAGCCAATATGGAATCCGCTTCTACGATGAAAGTCTGTTTGATGAAATGATGGAGATGGTACGGGCTTTCGATTCTTCCGAATACACCTCGCGTATGGTCTGCCTGTTGCGCATGCTCGAAAAGCTGCATGATTGCCAGCATTTCAAATTGCTCTCCAGTACAGCATACAATCAGGCGAATCCTGTCCCCGACATGAAAGAACCCGTCAATAAGGTATATGCCTATCTGTATAACCACTTCAAGGAAAAAGTGACTTTGGAGGAAATAGCGGAGTATGTCAACCAGAACCCTACGGCATTGTGCCGGTATTTCAAACAACGCACGGACAAAAGCATTTTCCGATGTCTGGCAGAGATACGGATTGAACACGCATGCAAATTGCTGGCTTATTCAACTATGAACATTTCGCAAATAGCCTACGAATCAGGATATAACAGCGTCACCCATTTCATTGCCCAATTTGAGAAAATCATCAGGCGCACACCGTCTGAATATCGGACACAGATAAAACTGTAAAATGCCGCTTCCCTGCTACAAGCTGCCATCAGACAAGCCGGCAAGGAGTTAAAAGCCAATGCTTCTTTGCTATCGGCATTTAACTCCTGCCGAAGGCATAACTCCTTCTAACTCCTTTTATCTGCTGACATTTTGAACTTTTTACTTCTGATGGGTATAAACAGTTTCTATTACAGTTCCAGTATGCTGTCGCCGTTCCGCTCGGCACGCAGCAGCTTCCGTTCCGTGTGCCGTTTCAGGCTTTCTTCGAAGTTTACTCCTTCGCGCATGTTACCGAAGGCTTCTCCCGGCGCCCAGTTTACCCGCACCTCTTTGATGTGCCGGTCGGGCTGGAACGCTTCCATGCTTTCGGCTCCTTCGCATCCCAAGGTAATGTAAAACTTGCCCAGGTCATCCAGTTCCACCTGATAGCCTTCCTTCAGCAACTTTGCGGTAGCTTCCGCCAGCATCTTCGTAATGGCGATGAAGTCTCCCGTGCTGTAAGCGCACCCGTGGGCTCTGATGTGCCGTGCCACTTCTTCCAGCGAGAGGGTTTTGATACACTGTGCCGAGGCGAAAGCCCGCTTCGGACGTTCCGGGTGACGGGGTTCGCCGCGCATTACTAAGCTGTACTTTATCATATTCAGATTATTTAAAAGGTTGTTGTTATTATCTTCTTCTCCCAACGCAGATGGCTTCGTCCGGTGTAAGATTATTAATCTTCAGGCTGCAAGATTATTAATCTTACAAGCGGAAGATTAATAATCTTACACCGGATGCACCTATATGCGTTTGCCGGCGCACCTATATCCGCGGACTTCCGCAAGCGGCTGCGTCTTACAAAGATACTATCTGGGAAGGCGGTTGTCAAGAGTTTTAGGGAAAATTATGCAGGGAATTGTTTCACGCACACGAGACTTGTCGTTTGCTGCAAACGCCATGCGGTGCCGATGTTTTCTTCTGTCGTATTCTTGCCTGTAATGTATGTCATGCGCGGTACAAGTTTGTGCATTTTTTCACCACAGCAGACACAGAGGCTTTTAAATTTTTCCCTGTGATACCCTGTGTCCGCTGTGGTAAAATAGTTACGTTACACTAAATGCACAATTTTATTCCGTGCAAAGTATATACAGGACAAAATCGGTTTGCAAAATATCCAGAAATCGTTATCTTTGTGCAAAAGAAACAAAACCAAATACATTACGACAATGAAAGATTTCTTAAAGTACTTGCTGGCTACCGTTATCGGTCTGTGTATCGTGGGGGCCATCTTTACCATTATCGGCATTGCAAGCATTGCCGGCATGGTGGCATCATCGGGAACAGAAACCACGGTGAAAGACAATTCGGTATTCGTAATCAACCTCAGTGGAAATGTGGCCGAACGCAGCCAATCGAATCCTATGAACCAGCTCTTAGGTGACAAGTTTACGACCTATGGACTGAACGACATTCTCAATTCCATCCACAAAGCAAAAGAACACGAAAAGATAAAAGGTATCTGCCTCAATGCCGAAGCCTTTGTCTGCCCAAGTGCCTCGCTTCAGGAAATACGTAATGCCCTGCTCGACTTTAAGGAAAGTGGAAAATTTGTCGTGGCATACGGAGGCAACTACAGCCAAAGCACATATTACCTGGCAAGCGTAGCAGACAAAGTGGCTGTAAATCCGCAAGGCAGCCTTGCCTGGCACGGACTGGCTGCACAATCAATGTTCCTGAAAGACTTGCTTGACAAAGTGGGCGTAGAGATGCAAATCTTTCGTGTAGGAACTTACAAATCGGCGGTAGAACCTTACACATCCACCGAAATGAGTCCGGCAAACCGCGAGCAGACACAGGCATTCGTCAACTCTATCTGGGGACAGATGGTGAAAAATGTATCCGAATCGCGCGGCATCCCTGCCGATACACTCAATGCACTTGCCGACCGAAACATGGATTTCCAGCCTGCCGAAGCGTACATCCAGACAGGACTGGCAGACACACTGCTGTACAAGGACGGAATGCTTGCCTATCTGAAACAACTGACCGGGACTGATGAGGACGACAACCTGAACACCCTTTACGTAGAAGATATGGTGAATGTACAGCGCAACATACCGAAAGACAAGAGTGGAAACATTCTGGCGGTATATTATGCTGCCGGCGAGATAGGTGACGGCGCACTGGCTTCGGACGAAGGTATCAACTCAGAACAGATGATAAACGATCTGCGCCGACTGCGCGAAGACGAAAACGTGAAAGCCGTAGTATTGCGTGTCAATTCACCGGGCGGAAGCGCATACGGTTCGGAACAGATATGGCGTGAGGTGTCCTTGCTGAAAGAAAAGAAACCGGTCATTGTGTCAATGGGCGACTATGCGGCTTCGGGCGGTTATTACATCTCGTGTGCAGCCGACTGGATTGTAGCCCAACCTACTACACTGACCGGCTCTATCGGTATCTTTGGAGTAATACCTAATGCCCAAAAGTTACTGAACGACAAATTGGGCATCCATTTTGATGTAGTGAAATCCAACCGGCTTGCCGACCTGGGCGATATCAGCCGTCCGTTTACCGAAGAAGAAAAAAATCTGGTACAGGGAATGGTGAACAAAGGCTATGAGCTCTTTACCAAACGATGCGCCGACGGACGCAAGATGCCGGTAGAAGACATCAAGAAAATAGCCGAAGGCCGTGTATGGACAGGCGAAATGGCAAAAGACCTGAAGCTGGTAGACGAACTGGGCGGTATTGACCGTGCCATCGCCATTGCAGCCGAGCGTGCAGAGATAACGGAATACACCGTAATGGACTATCCCAAACAAGAGGAATTCTTCCTTAGCCTGCTCAATTCGACAACAGACCACTATCTGTCCGCCGGACTGAAAGAGCAATTGGGCGAATGGTACGAACCGTTCCGTTTTGTGAAGAACCTCAAGAATGCAGACCACATCCAGGCACGCATGCCTTTTATATTGACAATTAATTAGTCATGCCAATCAGGAGTTAAAAGGGAGTTATAGGTAGTTATCGCCCGCTTGGCAGGCTGGGAGTTAGAAACCCATACCTTTTGCACCACTTTCAGAAGCAAGGCTATTGCTTTTAACTCCTGAACGAAGTGATAACTCCTGTGAAACATAACTACGTTTAAGAAGCTGTTTTGAATTTATCGTGCGATGATTTGGGATGAGTTTTTGAGGCATTTTTGCTTCTGTGATGAGGAAGATAGCGGGCTATCTGACGAAGAACAGGAGCGAAAAGGACCAAAAAATCGCCCAAAGCACACACGAAAACGGATACATCAAGCCAAGAAAAACTTTTTGGAGAAATTCAAAACAGCTTCTAACTCCTGATTCACATTAGTCAACTAAAAATATGCATAACAAGCCGAACGACATACAGATATACCGCAGCCTGCTGCCCCTAGCTTGGCTATACGGAGTGGGAGTGCGTTTGCGCAACTCCTTATTCAATAGAGGCGTGCTGCATTCGCACACGTTTTCCGTACCGGTTATCTGCATCGGGAACCTCACGGTGGGAGGCACAGGCAAAACCCCACACACTGAATACCTGATACGCTTGTTGCACAGGGAATGGCAAGTAGCTGTATTGAGCCGGGGATACAAACGAAAATCGAAAGGATTTGTGTTAGGGAATCCGGAAACGCCCATTGAGGAGATAGGTGATGAACCTTACCAGATGTTGCACAAGTTTCCGGACATCTACGTAGCGGTAGACCACGACCGGTGTCATGGAATCCGCCTGCTGACTGATGGACATACGGCACCCGGTACACGGGTTATCCTCTTAGATGATGCTTTCCAGCATCGGTATGTGAATGCAGGCGTCACCATTCTGCTTATCGATTATCATCGCCTGATTACGCGCGATGCTTTACTCCCTGCCGGGCGTTTGCGCGAACCGGTAAGCGGGAAAGTACGGGCAGACATTCTGATAGTCACCAAGTGTCCGCCCGGTCTGGATACAGATATCCGGAATGCCATACGGAAAGAACTGGCGCCACTCCCCCGACAAGAGTTGTTTTTCTCGACCTTGGCATACGGGAAACTCCAGCCTTTGTTTGTAGAGGCACCCGAACGTAACCTTGAAAGCGTCCGGACGGATGAGTACATCTTGCTCCTTACGGGTATCGCTTCGCCTGCCCCTCTCATAAAAAAACTGTCGGAATACAGTCCGCATATCGTTCCGCTTACTTTTCCCGACCATCACGCCTTCGATGCTTCCGATATACAATGCATCAAAGACAGATTCGGGAAATTGCCGGAAAAAAAGCGGTTCATCGTCACGACCGAAAAAGATGCAGCCAGGCTCATCGGACACCCTGATATGGACAAGGACCTGATACCTTATATATATGTGCTGCCTATTACGGTAGAGTTCCTCGATGAAGAAGAAAAAGAAATGTTCAACCAAAACATCATAGAATATGTTAGAAAAAATACAAGAAACAGCAGCCTTTCTGAAGGCTAAAATGCAGACTCATCCTGAAACCGCCATTATCTTGGGAACCGGTTTGGGAAGTTTAGTACATGAGATAACCGATAAATATGAAATAAGTTACAAAGATATCCCCAACTTTCCCCTTTCAACCGTAGAAGGACATAGCGGTAAGCTGATATTCGGCAAGTTGGGTGGGAAAGACATCCTGGCGATGCAAGGGCGTTTCCACTTCTACGAAGGCTATTCGATGCAACAAGTGACCTTCCCGGTGCGGGTAATGCGTGAATTGGGCATTAAGACGCTTTTTGTGTCGAATGCTGCCGGAGGCATGAACCCTGATTTCGAGATAGGCGACCTGATGATTATCACCGACCACATCAACCTTTTCCCCGAACATCCGTTGCGTGGAAAGAACATCGATTACGGTCCCCGCTTCCCGGACATGAGCGAGGCTTATTCGAAAGAATTAATCGCCAAGGCATTGGAAATCGCCAAGGAAAAAGGCATCAAGGTACAGCAAGGCGTATACGTAGGCACACAAGGCCCGACATTCGAAACGCCGGCAGAATACAAGATGTTTCATATCTTGGGCGGTGATGCGGTAGGTATGTCCACCGTGCCCGAGGTCATCGTGGCAAACCATTGCGGCATTAAGGTGTTTGGTGTATCGGTCATCACCGACTTAGGCGTAGAAGGTAAAATCGTGGAAGTATCGCACGAAGAAGTGCAAAAGGCAGCCGATGCCGCACAGCCGCGCATGACCACTATTATGAGAGAACTGATAAACAGAGCGTAAGCCATGCACGAAGGGAACAGAACCGAAATAGCGACGCTCGGCGAATTTGGCTTAATCAAGCGTCTGACGGAAGACATTAAATTGGAGAACAAGGAGTCGGTGTACGGCGTAGGCGATGACGCCGCCGTACTCTCCTATCCGGATAAACAGGTATTGGTTACTACCGACCTGCTGATGGAAGGCGTACATTTCGACCTAGTATATACTCCGCTGAAACACTTGGGGTACAAGTCGGCCATGGTGAACTTCTCGGATATCTATGCCATGAACGGGACACCCAAGCAAATCACCGTATCGCTTGCCGTATCGAAACGCTTCTGCATCGAAGACTTGGATGATTTCTACGAGGGAGTGAAACTGGCGTGCCGGCAGCATCACGTGGACATCGTAGGCGGAGACACCACTTCCTCCGTAACAGGCCTTGCCATTTCCATTACCTGCATTGGGGAAGCGGACAAGGACTGTGTGGTTTATCGCAACGGTGCGAAAGAAACCGACCTGATTTGCGTATCGGGTGACTTGGGAGCCGCTTACATGGGACTTCAGTTATTGGAACGTGAGAAAGCGGTATTCCAAGGAGAGAAGGACGTGCAGCCCGACTTTGCCGGAAAAGAATACCTGCTGGAACGCATCCTGAAACCGGAAGCACGGCGCGACATCATCGAAAGCCTGGCGAAAGCCGGAATCAAGCCCACGGCAATGATGGACATTTCCGACGGACTTTCTTCTGAATTGTTGCATATCTGTACGCAAAGCAAGGTAGGATGCCGAGTTTACGAGGAGCGCATCCCGATAGATTACCAGACCGCCGTCATGGCGGAAGAATTCAACATGAACCTTTCGACCTGTGCCCTCAACGGAGGCGAAGACTACGAACTGCTCTTCACCGTCCCCCTCACGGCACACGAGCAAGTAGAGCAGATAAAGGATGTGAAAGTCATTGGCTACATCACCAAGCCCGACTTAGGCTGTGCCTTGCTTACGCGCGACGGCACCGAGCTGGAACTGAAAGCCCAAGGCTGGAATCCGCTGAAGTAAGATATAGAAATAGCATTATTCACTACAGAGGGCACAGAGTACCACAGAGAAAAATTTAAATACTCTGTGTGCCTCTGCGTCCTCTGTGGTGAATAGAATGCTTAAATTATGCATCATAATCTTTCTCCCGACAACGGTGGAAGAAATAATCTGTCAGAAAGTGCGCGTTTTGTTGTAAGAATTTCCGTCCGTACTCTTCCCCTTTTAAACTGTTCAGCATCGCATCCGGTAGCATGCCCCTGTCTTGCAACATGCAACTCAAGTCGTATGGAATCACGTCCGGGCTAAGTAAGAAAGAAAGCGCTTTTTGAGCAGCGGCTTTTGCATCGTAAAACGGATTGTCGGGCGACTTGACACATTCGCATAACTGGGTTTGTATGTACAGTCCGGTTCGAGGACTTGCCATCAAGATCAATCCATGCTTTGCTCTTATTGGAGGCAACTTCAATCCTTCAGCCGTACGGTATTTCATCTCATGAGTCAGGAAGTCAATCATTTCCTGCCGGGATTTGCAGAAATAAAAAAGCTTTCCGCCGGTTGCCCGTATGAAGTCTTCATACACAGCCTTTTCGTTCCGATGTTCTTTTTTGTCACGCAGGCTTTCTACAGCTTGCTTTATGTCATTATTCAATGACGGCAACAGACTCATTATACCTATTTGATTCCACACTTTTCCATAATGCAGCAAGGTGCAGAGAGCAACTGATTCACCCACTTGCCTGTCTTTGATAGAACTCAAGTCGAAAGAATCCTTAGTAACTCGATACACTTCATCCTTACCGCATAAGTCCTGTAAATACAAGAAACCGTCATCTTCCCCTGTAAGCAAGAAGAAACTTTCTATATACTCCTTTGTCGAACGCCATTCTTGCGGACCGTTGTTCTGTTCAGCCCACAATGCCAGCCATTCGCAAGATGTCAAGGATAAAAGGTCTCTGCGCCCTTGCAACATCAAGGCTGTATAGGTGTTATATACGAGCAAGTTCTTCTTCCCTTGCCAATCCTCGCTTAAATCGCTTGTTGTTTCTTCTAATTCATCCTCATATTGCTTTTGGTTTTCGATATTGAAATAAGAGTCATAATGAAACCATTGCAATACTAAACGATACTTCTCGAAACTGTCCCATCCTCCTTTTCCCTCGGGATGCATAAATTGCCAAAGCCGTTCATTTTCGGGTGCTGTTTCATAAATCTCATCCAATATGCAGTAAAGTTCATTCGCGAAAAGTTCTATCACTGGATTTTCGGGATTAATAATACGTCCTTCATCTCGGGAAGAGAACTGTATATGATGCCATAACAGAAAGCGTATGTCTTCTACATTAATTTCATCGGGGTAATAATTTTCATCCAGCGGATAAAAGGGAAGCCAGTTCCCGTAACGTTTCTTACACGCTGCTGTAAAAGTAGTCCAAATTCCTACTTGGCTGATGACATCCTCAAACCAGGCTGTCAGGCAAAGGCTAAAATAGCGGGCATCCTTCTCCTCAAACATTCCGTCTGCTAAAGGCGTGTTCAGTACTTGGTAAATCTGATTGGCTACATCGGTGTAATAGCGGTCTACTTCGTCCACAATTTGATAAAGATGCAATTTTAACCATTCTTTCGGATATATTTTCTTCATTGTTTATTGATTTTAGTTGCACACATCGTTGTTCTTTCTTGTCAATTTTGACCGAAAGTACAAAAAAATCGTTTATCCTTTTGCTTTCCCGGTTATTCCCACCGTCAAGTTAGAAGTGCAACTCCTCCACCGCCTTCCTCCGTCCTTGGAGCGTAGCGGAAAGGGCGGAGGAAGGCGGTGGAAGCCGGGCTTCGGGTCATCCGGCAATACAAAAT
>NZ_NFKD01000085.1:0-14618 GCF_002160215.1 Bacteroides sp. An19
CATACGGTCTCTTGAAACTGTCCGATAAGTGTTTGCGTTTCTTTGGCTGCTATCTCTTGGCGCATCGTTTTCCATGCTTCAGGGTTCCGCCGGTTCTGTTCAGCTACATATTCTTTGATTGCCGCCAATCGGTTTGCGACCAGTTGTTTCTCTAATAGCAGGTAGCGGCGCTTCTTGTGCTGAATAAAGAAGAAGATGACGATGCCGCAAAGCAACAGCGTAATACCGATGCCGCCCCACAGGTAGATGGCGTTTTCACGCCGGTCAGCTTCCTCCTTTTGACGGTCTACCTCTTGCCGATACGCTGCGGTCAGTCTTTCTATCTTGTCCGTTTGCCGCAAGGCGTAAAGCGAATCTTTATAAATATGGAAAGAATCTACATAAACGCAAGCCCAATCGGGATGTGCTTTCCGGTGTAATTGGAACAGGTGATAAAACGACATGGCACGGGTAATGATTTGGGAATTTTTTGTTGCTTTGAGGAAATAGAAAGAAGCCGAATCTGCATTTCCTTCTTCTTTGAAAAGCACCGCTTTGTTGTAAAAATCATTGCCGTAAGTATCAACTATTTCCTGCAGGTAAGCTTTAGCCTGTTGGCGATTACCAGTCAAACGGGCATGCAGGCACAATTGCCTGATGATATACCTTTCGTAGGATTCATTTTCTAATTGGCGGGCGAACGAAATGGCTTCCTGATAATAATGGTAAGCACTGTCGTATCGATTCAGCAGCATAAAGATGTCTCCCATACTATATGCGGCGATGTAGCAATCCGTCGTATCGGGATGTGCGTCTACATACTTCTGCATTTCCCGATAGTGCAAAAGGGCTTGCCGGTAGAAACCTTTTTGATGGTAAAGATAACCCAAGTCGTAGTTCACCAACATCCGTGTACGGTCTTGCGTTTGTGAGGGCAAAGCGGCAAGTGCCTGCAGGTTGACCTTCAGGGCAAGGGTGTCGTTGCCTTGCTGCTGGCAGATGCGCCCCAAGAGGAAATAGCTTTTGGCAAGCGGAATGCCGGGAGCCTGTTTGCTGTAATAGCCGAGGGCGAGCTTTATCAGCGAATCGTCCGTGCCTATCCGGTCCTGCTTGTTCAGGGCTTCGGTATAGAGCAAGGCATAGTCTGCCCGCGCCTTTCCTTGCAAACAGTCGGGGCGGACTATCTGCCCGAGCAGGTCCATTACCGAATCAGGTTGTGCGGTATGTAGGGAGGCCTCCTGCAGCAAAGCCAGATCGTTCTTGCTCCCTTGGCGGCAGGAACCAAGCAACAGCAGGCAGAGGCTAAGCAGCATTACGTGTTTCATGCCCGCAAATATATGAATTTTCTTCATGACATCCCATACCGGCCAGACAAATATCTTCTACAAATTTTACCTGAAATCTCATTTTAGGTTCAGTTTAGATTCCGTTTATTTTTCTCCTTGTTACATCGTCCATGCAGCCAGGTGCCAAAAACGTTACAATTCGTACATGAATGTTACATACGGGCTATTTTTCACTCGATACGCTTCCATACCCGCCTCCAGTCTACCGAACCCGTATATGGATCGACCGACTTCCATATACGCGTAGCCTTGCCTACGAGGTAAGGTTCGGGAAGCAGCCCCCAATAACGCGAGTCTTGCGAGTTAAAACAATTGTCACCGCCCATAAAATAATAATTCTCGCGGAAACGGTAACCCGTTATCCGTTTGCCCTCCAAATAGAAGCCATCGTCCTTTTGCACCAACTTTCTCCGCTGTTCCCATTCTATCAAGTTCCTGTAAAACAGGTAATGGTTCCGGGTCATCTCTATCGAATCGCCACGCGCGGGAACATACAAGGGGCCGAAGTTGCAGACGTTCCACCCCAACGTAGAGTCATGCGGAAACGTATAGTAGCAATGCTGGCGTATCATCTCCTTCCTGCCAGACTTTTTGGACAACAGCCGTGAAAGCCGTTCCTGTGCATCCGTGTTCCCCACCGGAACATCTGTTCCACGCACCAGGTAACGTGCATCCCTTATCTCCACCGTATCGCCAGGCTCGCCGATGCAACGCTTCACGTAATACAGCATGACATCAAACCCGATGCTGTCCCAACGTTCGGGGTAAGGGAAATTGAATACCAGCACTTCCCCACGGCGGAACTCTTCCAAGCCGGGCAATCTCCGTATCTCAAACGGACGGTGTTCAGCCGCATCCCATACATCGAATATCCGTGCCCCTTTCAGCGGTTTGTCCACCAGCACATAGTCGCCCGGACGCAACACAGGCACCATCGAATCGGAAGGGATGGAAAACGAGGCAAACAGGAACACCTGACCTGCGATGCGCAACACAATCCATGCCGCATACAGGCATACCGCCACTGCACATACCTTATACGCCAAGCAGAACACCTTTTTCCTGATTATCCGTATCCGTTTCATTCGCTCTATTGATTTACGTAAACTTTAACAGCCCAACCAAACACGTTACAAGCTTATTCCCGTTCTCATATCCTAATTATGAATATCCGCACCCCCTTACAGTTATTAGGTGAAATACGAATATTCAATATTTCTAATTCTCAACTGACTCAATAAAAGAAATGATTTCCTTCTTATCCGAAGTGCCAGGCAATATATAATTTCTTATCGTATTCAAAGAATCCATCAAAATCATGATAGGAGTCGGAATATATTTCAATTCTTTTCGAATCAAATCCTTTGAATCTGCATATACATATTCATAATAAGCATTACGCTTTTGGTAAAAAGAAGAACTGCCCACCGTTGAAATAACTGCAACTTTCCTTTCATGATAAAGAGAATCTATTTCTTTCGTCACAGAAAAACCTAAATCGACACAATTACCGCAATCGTAATAATTAAACACAAAAACGACCCCATACTTTCTATCGGATACAATGGAATCAATAGACGTAATTCTCCTTCCTATCAAATCATATTCATCCTTCTGTATGTTGACTTCCCTTTGTGGCTTATTTTTCTCATTACTGCATCCGAACAAAAAAGGCAGCAATAGCAATACGATAAAAACCTTATCTTTCAGCATCATCACGCAATTTAAATTTTTCAATGGTTGTTTCGTCCACTTCTTGTGCCGCAAACAGATAAGTATCTGAAACACAAAAAGAAGAATAAATATCATGCGGAAGCATATAAGTAGAAACCAACTTCATATCTTCGTCTACAGACAAATCCAAGATTGTATTTACCTTGTACTCGTTTTGGTCTGTACGCGATGAACATAACAGATACAAATGACCATCGGCAAGATAAGCGTCACGAATATAGATGTAAACTGATTTCTCGCGGTTAGCCTGTTTCTCGGATATTTCCATAGCTGCCTTTATGACAGGAATAGATGAAATATCAAACCTCCGGACATATCTCCCGTCAAAGGTATATTGGTCTATATAAGGATAACAATCCGATACCGAGAAAATTCCTTTTCCTTCGGCATAAAGAATATGTTTCCGATTGGATATAACCGTCTTAAATGCTGTCTTTTCCTGTACCACTTCCCCTTTGGGGACTTGCCGGTCAGGATGACGTGTATCAATAAGCAAGAAACTGGTTGAATCAGTATTTGCCGACAAGTATATCAACGAATCACGAAGGCTGAAACGATTCTCATTCGCATTCGAAAGCAAGAAATCGCCGCAGAACGATCCACCATAAAATTTCTTCATAGACTTGGTACCGAAATCCACTACATACACTGTATCATACTGCACATTGAACGTAAAAGGCCAGGTCGTTTCATAAGGCGCTGCCCCATGATGAGTGACATATTCCATCCGTTGCAAGTCATCACTTAACACGACGATGTCCCCCCGCTTTTTGTCTAATACATAAACATTGCCCTTGTCATAAACCATACAAGTTATGTCAGAGAAAAAACTGGAATCCGGATAGGTTTCGATTTGACTCTCAATCTTACAATATGTCAAGTCACTTTGACGCTTGTTCTTTTGACAAGAAACAAGACACAAAAGTATTAAAATCAAAAATAACGCCCTATTCATATTCAGCAAAATGTTTTATTTCCATCACATTCAACATAAGCGCCTCTCGTCCAATCAATCCCCCGACTACATCTTTGACCACTGCAAGACACTGAACCGCCTAAAGGAAGCCCGCAGTCCACAGTTGCTGTACATGAATAGTTGCCGCTACCTCCATTTTCCGGTTGTGCCAATGCTTCTACGTTAGTCAATATAAACTCTGTCATATAAACCTTCTTATCTAACGCAATATACATATTGTAACCTGCCGTTATGGCTACCACTGCGATAAACGTAATTAAAAAAATAAGTTTTTTCATCTTTTATTCGTTTTTTAATGATTAATATTCTGTTTGATTTCTTCTTTGTGAAGCCGCAAATCCCCGATTTGCTTGTCTCCTGTTTTTCTTTTAAATTCGCCATAATGGTAATAGCTACTAATGAATATTTTCTGTTTTCACATATTGAATAATTTGCTCTTTAAACATATTGTCTTTCATGTCACCGGCAAACAAAACCTTTTTCCCATCTAAGAGAAAAGTCCGAACCACATTATCATCAAGTATTTTGTTCCTTGTCCTGAATTTCCTATAAAAATCAAAATAGAAAGGATATTGAAGCAACACCGTATTAAATATGGAATCTTTATAAGAACTGTAACCTACTATTTCAAAAGATATATGACGGTCTGTCAATGCGTGAATAAAAGATTCATTATCCAATATTTCGTATATGCAAGAAGTACAGGTTATATCCATTGTATGAAGCAACTTATACCTACTCTGATTTGCCAATTGACGATTCACCAAATCAGAATCAGGAAAATAAACCAATTCTTTCCCAATATACATGGAACAGATTTTCTCATTAAAAGAAGACCGATGAGAGCAAGAGCAAAAACATCCCAAAATGATAAGCGACAATATATATTTTCTCATTTTCTACCTTTTTTATATTGCGAATGGATAATACCCTACTTCATACTCCCCTGTATCAGGATTACGGGAAATGGCATAAATACGGTTCTGTTTCCGTTCTACACACATAAAAACATTCAACCGATCAGTTTCCAGACATTTCACCTTTTCACCTTTTGTCGTCAAAATGAAAATATGCGAAGCGAGAAAGGTCTCTTCCGGATATTCTTTCAAGGTACGACCGGAAAACAACAGATAAACGAAGTCATTATCCAAATCGGCAGAACTGACTCCGCATGGCGTATTCTCCGTAACAACATCCTCGGCATGTTCTATCGGCATGTATTCGACAAAACGTTGTTTCCACGCATCCCCTGAACGGGCATACAGTTCATAATAATAACCGGTTGGAGAATGATAAAGCAACAGGTTACGGTCTGCATTTATCTGCAAAACCCCTTGAAACAAATAAAATGGAGAACTGCTCATTGTTAGGTCTTTCGGGTAATTTCCCCAATAGGTCACCGTATCTTTTCCGATGCAATAATATTTACCTTGATTACTGTCGCCAAGGCCGATATAAGTGCTGTCCTCCAAATAATAACAATACTGCAATCCTTTTGCTTTTTGAACTGCCAATTCATTATAAAAAAATGAATGCACAGGTATAAACGAACGGCTTTTCAAAATACTGTCTACGTTATATATCAAGACTTTCCCGTTTGACATATCAATCACCTGAAACTCTTTTTCATTAATCTTATCCGTAAACTGTCCGTATAAAACCTCATCCGGACCTGTCCCTTTCTTACCGCCGGAAATCTGCACATCAGGCGAACTGATAGAAAATAGCGTGTAAGTATTTCCTTCTACCGGATCGTGTACCAACAATAAGGAATCAAACACTTCTATTGCGGTTGGTTTAAATAGAAAATCACTTTCAACTGGATGAAAACTGACTTGCTCTACCGTACGGAAACCATACTTCGACATAGGGGATTCTTCCCGCCCGCAACTGAACAAAAACAATAAAGCCAATAATATAACTGAAATCCTCATAACTGAAAATATTTATATTAAATAAGAAGCAGCGCACTTTAGATGATACCTAAATGCACTACTTCAACAAATGCCGCTTATAAAGTGTTAGTCTTATAATAACCTCTACCTGGATGCAAACCGTTACAATAGCAGGACCGCATCAGGTCTGATACGCAATAAAACAATATATCACCCGTTACTGAAACACATTCAAATTGTGCCAACGCTTCCACATTCTCCAATGCTAAATCAGACAAAACTTCTACTTTCTGTGACTGACTATAAGTAGTATAAGCTGAAGCTACGGCTACCGCCGCGATAAACGTAATTTTTAAAATAAGCTTTTTCATCTTTTGTTTATTTTTTAATGATTGATATTCTGTTTGATTTTTCGTCTGCGAAGCCGCAAATCCCCGATTTGCTTGTCTCCTGTTTTTCTTCTTAACTTTGCATCGGCTTAACCTCCTTTCGTTTTATGGGTGGAATGGAAACATGCCAATTACCACCACACTTGTTTCCCTCCTTCATACGTAAAAATCCGTTCTTCTTTGCCTTTACTTAAATTGCGGAGCAACAGCAAGGCGTTCTCCGGTACATTATCATATACTAAACATTGCCGTTCGCCATCGCCTGTCTTCTGCCCTAACGACCGCCAGCCTTTATCCCAATAAAACAGTTCGTACAGTTCGCCCTCGCGGATAAAATTATCATCGTTGCGAGGAAGATAGACCAGCTTTGACAACTCAACGGCTTTACCTAAATCCAGCCCCAACCAAGCGTCTTTTTGCTTGCCGTCTGTACGCGAACAACTCAATACATTTCCGTCAAAAGCCATTCCCATTGCCTGCATCACATCATCCGGTTCTTTCGGATGGAAATTGCCGATAATCTTTCCCTTTACCTGCTTTCCCTGTTTGTCATACAACCTAATTTCAGCTATATTCCCTCCGGTTTTTGCAACAGGGATGAATTTCATATAGCGGTATGGCTTTCCCAATACCACCGTCTGAAAATTGCATTCTGCCAACGTATCAACCCGTATCGTGTCTGCCCGGCGGAACGAAGCGTCACGGCTGAACACAAACCTGCTCCCAGCAAAATTATTCAGCCAAATCCGAGGGAACAAATCCATGAATTTGCGATACAGCTTTACCGACCGCAGCCGTGCCGTATCAGGCTTCAATACATGCAACCCTCCATCCTCATCCACTTTTATGGGATAGTAAGCCGATGCCGTAGACCCTTCTGAATAATACATCGGGAGGTACACCGCTCCTGGTGCCATCCGCTCGAAACGATAGCCTTTCCCTCTCCGTTTGCCATACGCCACGATTTTCCAATTCTGCGCATCGAACACGCCCAAGTAAGCGTAACGGGGAGCATGTGCCTGCGGGAAGCAATCGGGCAAGTTCACGTCAACGGTCTGGATATACTGGTCGGTCACATCCACGATATGAGGGTCGCTGAACAAAGCGGGCACATTCTCTTCATCCTTTATCAGTCCTCCCGTTTCGCCAAACAACTGCCGATAAGCTTTCGAAAGATGATAAGAGTTATGAGCGATGTGTTGTCCGAATGCAACTGCAGACCCCGGCATAATAGGATACGTTTTTCCTTCGGATATAATAGAAAGCCAGTTGTGCCCCATGGCATGATTGGTCCAATTAGGCGTAAAGTCGCAAGCCACCGGCACGCCAATGCTGCGGTACAGATAAGCGCCCATTGCCACAAAAGAAGGACACGATCCATAACGCAAATGCAGCAACGAAGAGGGGCGAAGGTCGGGCACGTAGGAAGGAGTAAAATAGCGGTTCCCTATAATCCGGCGCATAATCACTTCATACACTGAATCTACTTGTTGATGTAACAAAGGCTGCACCAACGGAGCATACGTTTCCTTGTACAAATCGCGCCACAGTTCCAACCGTTCATGTCCTACCCGATAAGGCAAGATGTATTCGCAAAACTCATCAAAGGTCAAGTCTTTCGCCCACGGTGACTTCCAAGCCTCGAAGGCGGCATCGATATGGCTGATCAGGAAATCGGAGCGCACCGCTTTCAAGTCGGGCGTACGTTTTATTCCCGCAAACCGCTGAGGCGTATAAATAGAGTCATAAATCACTTTCAGCGCAGAAACGGCAACATTTGTGTCCCGCTGCAGGCTGTCGGTCAATTCGTAATACGTGTCCATATACGGACAGTCTGCCGTATAGTGCCTCTTCATGTTCCGTATCAGGAATTTAGCTGCCTCTTGCTTTTCCGGCTCACCGGCATAATGGGTTATCACGGCTTCCAGCTGGCTCCGGTTTTCCCCGCTCAGTTCCAGCGACGTGTCCAGGACACGGTCGCATCCGACAGACAGCCATGCCGCTGCTACCCACACACATGTTTTCAGTAACGTTTTCATTCGATTCTTCTTAAACATCTTTTCCATTTCATTTATCCGTATACGGGTCGACCTACTTCCATATCCATACCGTCTTGACCGCAATATAACACTCTGGGAGTAAACCTCAATTGACGTAATTCATATATTTATCAACATGCATTTTTCATTCATTTTTTATCCTGCAATTTAAAATCATAAAACAAAAGCACAGGATTACTCTCTTCTCCCATCCCAGAAGCAATCTTATCAAGCAACTTGCTATTCGAGCCGTATTTTTTATATAAAAAAAGCATTTCTTCCGGATATACCAAACTCAACATCTGAACGGAAGTTTGATCTGTCTCGTAAGCAACCATACGTATGGGAAGTTTATACTTATCCAAATTAAAACTACCACAAAACAAAATAGATCCATCTTTTGAGAAAATCAAATACCTCCGAGGATTATCTGCATAATAGAATGAGCAACACATATAATTATCCCATTTATAAAAAGCGAAAATAGAAGGAGTTAATTCCTTTGCTAATTTTAAAGCTTTGGATGCCGACATACTCAGTTCGATTTTCTGTTTATTCAATGCTACAGACAAATAAGGATTAAGCACCCCGTCTTTGGGGTTTACAACATAGATTGTATCATTGAACGGAAAAAAAGTAAAAATAGAATCTTTATAATGGTAAAAAGCATTATACCCCTCAGCAAATGAATAAGCCTTACCTTGAATATTTTTATTAAAAGGTATATCTTGATATAATAATTCCCCTTCACGACACACAACATAACTGTTATAAGACTTACCACTGCCATTATCAGCACGACCTAATCCTAAATTCAAAGCATAATCTCCATTAGACAAAACCAATAGACCTTCCGCTTTCGGGATTCTTTCTCTGCCACAATACCGGTCTGTCAAATCATACTTTAAGACATATCCGTCAAATTCACCCATCAGATATAACGTATCTCCTTTTATATCGAAATCCCCCAATCCTACATATTCTCCCGGTCCTTGTCCTAAATGTGCATATTGACGGATGTAATTCCCTATGGAGTCGAAAACCACAATCTTATCATCTTTTCCATCCAACACATAGATTTTACCATCATACATCTTTATTTTTTTCGCTTTACCAATCAAAGATGAATCGGTAGTTTCAAGCGTAATGTAGTGACTGAATTGGAAAAAAGAATCAAATTTACCGGTATCATCATTTCTCATTCCGTCTACCGAAACCATATTCAAACCTAAACGCTGCCCCTCCTGCTTATGGCATCCGGCAAGTACACTTAAAAGCAATACGATAAAAAAATACTTACTCATAACCCTTTTACAATTTTACAAAGAGATCCTTATCCTGTAAATACATAATAAGGATCGCTTATTCTAATTTCTATTTAACAATCAAGAGAGCCTTTACCTTCACAAACAGTTATAACTACTTTTTTATAAGTTCCCGATGCATCATCCCAAATTTCCGTAATATCCTGCTTCTGCCTCTCATATTTCATTCCTTGAGATTCACTTTGTGCCAACGCTTCCACATTTTCCAATGCCAAGTCAGACAATGCTTCCGTTTTCTGTGACTGGCTATAAGCAGTATAGCCTGCCGCTACGGCTACCGCTGCAATAAATGTTATTTTTAAGATATTTCGTTTCATAACTGTATTGTTTTTTAATTGATTAGTACTTCATTTACTTTTCTCTGCGAAGCCGCAAATCCTCGATTTGCTTTTAGTTAAATTGCATATCCTTGCATACTGCTTCTAACAGACTAAAATTATTCTCTCCATCGCCCTTATCCGGCACTTGGAACAGCAAAACCGAATCATTATCACTTTCACAACAAGTCAATGTAGCAAGAAAACGGTTGTCATCCGTTTCGCAAATGTCATTGTCTATCGCAGAGAAAGGAATTGTATGGCATTTATCTGAAGAACAAAAAGACAATCCGTATTCCATACCCGGAGCTATCCATTCAAAAACCGCTCCTCCCCGAACCGTACGCACGACCGAAAGCATTACATAATTCTCCATCAGCTTTTTATCTTGCTCCAAATATCCATACTTGTCATAATAATCACGGCTGACTTGAGGAGTCAAGACATTGCCTTCCGCCGGTAATATCGGCTGCAAGCTGCAAGCATCGGCATCAGGGTCGTATACTATCGCTTCAAGCGTATTGCCTAACTGATAGCATATCTTTCCACGGCAAAAAAAGAACTGATTAAACTTATGGATTGAATTTGCCAAATCTTTCTTAAAGTAACGAAAGCGTTCTTTCCCTGTCAAATCGCAAACATGAAACACTTCATCGCCCGAATCGACAAAAAGCAACGTACTGTCATTCACATATTGAAACTGATGTACATAAGAACCAGACAAAACACCTCGTATAAAAGCACCCGATAATGCATCGTACACTTTTATGCCACCAGCACCTGATAACCACAATTCGGTTTTCCCCTCTGAAGAGCTGACTACATCAAAGTCGGAAATGTCAATGTAATCTTCCGGACCACTGCCACGCTTATCAAAACGGCTGATAAAATGTCCGTCATTGTCAAAACTTAAAATTGTGTTTTCCGATTCAATATAAAATGACGAATCCCGTTGAAGCACCTTATTTCCGCGTCCTCCTATCAGCGAAGAATCATTCGTTTCCAAAGGTATCAGCCTATATTCAGCAAACAATGATGACAATTTCACTTTTTCCTGCGACAAATCTGTATATCCTTGCACAGGATAAAGAGCCTCCATTGGCTGGGGAGACCGCGAACAAGAAGCAAAAGCCAATAACATTAAACAATAATACCCAATACGTTTCATACAATTCATAGATAAGTTGAAAGAGGATGCACACTAAAAATGATTGCATATTCCAATATGCATCCTCGTATTTACCATCAAGCTACAGATCCGCAAGAACAAACACTTCCATCACCACCTTGGATACAATAATGCACAGTGCAACCATATTCATCTTTCACTCTTTTCCATCTACATTCAGAACCGCCTTCCCCATTCGCCAACGCTTCCACATTGGCAAGAGCCAAGTCTGACATCACTTCTTTATCCTGTGCCTGATAAGCCGTTACTCCGGCAACTCCCCAACAGCCTACGGGCTTACCGCTTTCACGGTCCATCATCAGGACAGCATCTTCACCCGTATGCTGGAACAAGAGCAGCTTGTCTTTCACTACCGCAAGATTCAACGGATTAGACATAACCAAGTCGTAAGCGTATGGGTGAGCCTCAATGGGGGTTCCTTCGCCAATATCCAGCAACCTCCCCGATGTTTCCCAGAAAGAACAGCCGAAGAGCAGCCATGATAAAATGATTATTCCAAGTATCTGTTTCATTTCTATTTAATCAGAGAAACAACCATTTTTACTTAGACAAATCAATTTTAACCAATGTCGGTTCATTATCTTTAGCTACCGCATATATCATTTCATCTGAATCGGAGACACAAAATGTAGACAAAGCTTTGTCCGATACATATTTACGAACTGGATTACCTTTCCAATCCACTTGATAAATGACATTGCCAGTAAACGCATCAGCTTGATAGTCTTTCATACTTTTACCAGAATACAACAAATACACATAGTTATCAGTAGCGTATGCATAAATAAAACCAACAGGCCTGCTTGCATCAAGTGGTGCAGAACGAGATATCTCGGTTTCTTCCGTGCGATATACCGGATAGCTACCTATCCAGCGATATTGTTCTACAATCTTATCCTTCTCTATAGTATACAACATAAATATAGGAGAAGTATTCATGGCAAACACAAATTTATCTAACGATGGAGCCGAACGTAATGTACCTTGATACGCCATGCCTCTTAACCGATTACTAATTCGACGTTCACGACTGTCACGGTACGGATACTCGTAAAAGAAATCCGTCAGATTTTCTCGTAATAAAGAAAACATTGTATTTTCATAAAATCCCAATCCTATAAAACTTCCGTATTTCGTTGGTAACATATCAATGCTATTCAGGCTGTCTTTTTTCAATACTACATAATCCTTAATACCTTGCTTAACATTCCGGACATCAATCCGGCTCAAAGCATGGCGGTAAAAATCATAAGTACAGATACTAGAATCACTAGCCATTCTATGTAGTGAAGCCACTTGTAAAAACTCATTATTCCCCTGCCCTCTTGTACCAAAACGATACACACAATTCCTTTCAGCCAAATCAACCATAACGAAAAGACTATCACCCAAATCGTCATATATAAACACACATGAATCAGCGTATTCAATAAAAAAAGGGCGTCCTAAAAGCAAATCCGATTTTATACAATTATCAACTATCACTTTACGCACATTCCTAAAAGAAGAATCAAAAGCAGAAAAGCCATCTTGCTCTTGTTTACACCCACCAAAGCTCAAACACAACAATAAACCATATATAATCCGTTTCATGACGAATTCACGTTTTAAAGAGTCAGGAAATGAATAAAACAAAGCCTTACACATTTCCTGACAATAAAAATTAAAATAAAGGAACACCTCTAAGAAATAGCCCATCAGATTCTACAACACAAATAGAACTTGTTACCATACAAAATGGTCCAACTATGATTTCTGGAACAGCGAGCGCTTCCACATTCTGTAGAAGTAACAGTTCTTCTTTTGCATTCTGCTTAGATGACGTTGTTACAAATCCCCAACTAACAATAAACAACAAAGATATTAATACACAACCTACTCTTTTCATAGTTTACAAATATTTTATAGCATTTTTTCCTGTACAACCACCCCATCCCCAGTCTTTACATATACCTGGAGCATAGATAGCACAATCTGAACAATCACCATCACTTTCTCCTCTAGCCAGTGCTTCTACATTAGATAAAGCTATATCAGATAACATCTCTTTTTCTTGTGCACGATAAAGCGTAATGCCTGCTACCACAATCAATGCTGTCGAAAAAATCAATTTCAAAATAGTTGTTTTCATAATTAAATTCGTTTAAAGTTATTATTCAATTCAATTCGTTTTTTCATCTGCGAAGCCGCAAATCACCGATTTGCGAATCTTCTGTTTTCTTCTTAACTTTGCAACGGTCTGTCCTCCTTTCTATTTTAGGGTTTGACTGGAGTGGGAACATACAGGTTGTCTTCCAAACACTTTCTGTATCGTTTCCACTCCTTATTATATATGATATCATTATCTTTTGCATCCGCATGGATTAGTTGGCGCATTCGGGCGTATGCGATACGCCCCTACAACGAATGGAAGAAACCCAATTGTCAATTGTCCATTGTCAATTATCAATTGCTTACCGCTTCTCCCGTCACACTGATGCGCAACGGAGCATCTGCCGTGTTGCAATACACGTCTACCGTCTTGCGGAAATGACCAGCCTCATCCGCCTCGTAAATGATGAGCAAGGTGGTTTCCTCGCCCGGACGCAAAGGACGCTGGCTGTATTCCACACGCGTGCAACCACAAGAAGTATCCACCCCGTGTATCACCAAAGGAGCATCACCCGTGTTCTTCAGCGTCACCTTCCGCTCTTTCTTCTCCCCCATCGGGAAAGAACCGAACCGCACATCCTGTTCGCTTAACGAAGCAGAGGTCTGCTTCGTACCGGTTGTTGCGGAACGCTTGCCGCCGATAATGTTCAGATAAAGTTCCTTCACCTGCGGATTATGGACAGGATTGCCGATGGCAACTACCCGGTTGTCCTTATCGAGCAGAAAAGTCTGCAGAGCCATCTCCGAAGGGAAACGATTCAGGTGGTTAAAAGCATCCTCACGGTCGAAACACACCGGATAAGTAAAAGCATCACGGCGAGTCAGATAGGTTAACTCGCGTGCATCTTTCGGATGGAAAAAGAATACATAAGACAGCTTTTTCTTTCCGAACAACGAATCGGTCTCCACTATCAACTGTTTCCACTTGGGCAGCTGCAGCTTGCAGCTGGCACAACCCAGAGAATCGACATACGTCACGATGCGGTAAGGAGCAGACTGCCAGCGGAAATCTACCGTGTCCCTGCCCTGTACCGTAAACACCGCTTGCGCAGGAAAAGCGATTTCCTTCCCATCCCATTCCTGCACCAGGCGAGTCAGGCGTTCCTTATCAGATTCTTGACAGGCTGCCAGCAAAGACAGCAACAGTAAGAATATACCTGTTTTCTTCATAGCTTTGGTAACATTTGGTTACAAACGGAAAGTACCTGTATAAACCGTACCATCTATTTCTATCCGCAACTGATACGTACCTGCAGGCATACCGCTTAGGTCAATCAT
>NZ_NFKD01000086.1:0-14310 GCF_002160215.1 Bacteroides sp. An19
TCGGGCAAGACCCACGACAAGAAGATGGCTGACACAATGTATTCTTTTCCTGTGCCTTGCACCTTGTATCAAGATACGGGATACCAAGGCTATGAGCCTGAGGGGGTGGAAATCATACAACCGGTCAAGAAGCCCAAAGGGAAAGAGCTTTCCAGGCAGGACAAGGAATACAATAAGAAAGTTTCCGCCATCAGGGTGCGTATAGAACATGTCATAGGAAGCGCGAAAGTCATGCGCATCGTCAAAGACGAGTGCAGGCTCAGGGCAAACAATTTTGTAGAAAACATCTTTTCCACATGTATGGCACTGCATAATCTCAGAATTAAAATCAACCCTTGGAACTATCATAACTAATTTACATAAACTCTATTATTCGCATATTCAGGCTTAACTTTTTCAATGGCGCTATTGACCTCTGCTTCTAAATCCTTTCTTGATACAGGAAAGACAAATACAACTGTATCGTTGTTGCTTATGCGAACAATATTTCTCCACAACTGATATTGTGAGAAAAATAAATCTTTAGCATTGGTATTATCCTTCAGTATTTTATCCATAGATGGCTGATAATGTTTATACCATCGAGAGTTATCGTTGTTCGAGTTGCTTTTTGTCTCAAATGTTTCCTCAGTATATTTTACTTCGAAATAAATATTCTTCACTCCATTGTTAATATAAAAATCAAATACGGTACCGTCAGGTTGTTCATACTCAAACAAACTAGCTGTATTGTTGGAGACTTCAATGCCGTTATCATGTAATATGCTGAAATCTTTTTCAAGCTGCATTGGGCCAAAAAGATTGATTGTAAGTGCTTGTGAAGAATTCAGATGGTGAAAATCACGATGAAGTTTTATGTTATATGTAATTTTACATAAATCTTTATAATAATCTCCCTGAATTAAATTCATAAGATACTGATTTTCTGGTAGAACATGGGCATATTGTTTATTATTTTGCTTCCATATCCCGTTATTGAATATTCTTAATACAGATAGTTTATATTCTGCCAGATGTTCTTTTATTCTCTTTTGCATATTATATTATTATATTCTAAAGTACTCACTCTTCAACCAATAGGCATAAATCGGGTCCTGGAACGAGATTTCACCAGCTTTATTATCCAATATATCATTCTTGACGATACTTATAAGTATGAACTTACCAAAGGAAATAGAGTGGAGTATGTTGGGATAACCGATGACCCTGAAAGAAGGGAAGCGGAACACCATCAAGATAAAGATTTCGACAAAATGAGAATAGTCGGAAATGTTTCTACTCTTGATGGTGCTTCTCAGTGGGAAACCGATAGGATAAAAACCTATATGGCCAACCATAACGGTCAAACACCATTATATAATAAGAACGAGCACGGTAAGTAATGATGTTATGCTTCCCACTTCAACCTTGCTGCAACAAGGTCATGAGTTTTTATCAAAGCTACTGTCATTTTGGCACTATGACGGCAGCTTTTTCTTTATACCCTTGCGAATATAACGTATAATAGCTGGAAATATTGTATTCTTTATCAAAGTTTAAGACCTTAGTTTAGTATAGACAAGATAAAACTCATTTAGGATATTTCTGATGTTGTAGTGTAGGGCGTAATGTTGGATTTCATCTTTTTATTCATTTTAATAACTAAACTTTGAACACTATAAATTTATAATATTGTTATAAAAATCACCGTTTTTTTCTTATAGCTGCGATTACTTTTACGAAAAAAGAGGTTTTTTGTTTACGATTTTCTACTATATTTTTCGTTACTTCGATAGCTATTTTTTGAAGTTGCTGTAAATCATGGTTGTTAAAATATGATACAGATAATTTGGGAAGAGCCATTTCTTCATTATATCTACTTTTTTTATTATGATCCCGCTTAAGCACTCTTTTTAACACAATTTCTGTACCAGTATCTTCCAATACTTCAAATCCGATATTCTTTATTTCTACTTTATCCATGATTCCTATTATTATTCCGTTTTACAAATAAATCATATAAACCGTCGGCAATACCTTGTACCATAGGAATGTCATATCTATTTTCATCAAATTTATCTTTCTGGTCACAATCAATGCAGATAAAACCTTTCATTTTCATATTGTTTGAGTTAACGCTTTTTATCGGAATTATAGGATAAACCAATTCACTCTTGTAAGGAAGAATGCCATCCGAATAACATTCTATACTTGTATTATCATAATCAGGGGTATGTTCTATGTCATTATTTACATATGCTAAATTTTTCTGATTGCCTTTTAATATTTTATTAACAATTTTACGATATGGAGTATTGCCAATTATGCTATGTTTAATAGACATGTATTGAGATGTGTCTCTATTAGTATGATGTGTATCACGACATAAATTTTTAACCTCAATCGTTTCCAATTGCTCATCTTCAGTTGTAGGAACTTTTATTGAAACGCAACAATTTGCTTTTGTTTTCCTGTCAAAGATTATTTTTAGTGTATCACAAAATACTATCATTGTTTCCACGAATTCCTTATCATCAAATCGTTCCTTCTTTCTTATGAAATGAATTTCAGAATAAGCATCTTTTAAGTCAACAATAGCTTTGCCCCAAATGGAATCAACATAGGCATTGTGAATGAAAATTATAGTATTTCTCAAGACAAAATAGGCATATCGTAAGATAAACAGCGCAATAAATAAACAAATTCCCAATATGACAGATTTTTCAACTGTCATATCAAGAAAATTTTTCCCAATGAGAAGAACTGTTAATCCTGCACTTAAACTTCCTATCGTATATTTCCAGATTGAACCCTTTATTGTTTGCTTAAATGATTTCTTCCACATGATAACATAAAATTCAGTGCAAATTTAGTGAATTTATCAATGACTCATCATAAGTCAAGATATTTTTATTTCCGTAACCTATCATAAAATAAAGTAAAACTATCATATTTATATATTATATGATATGTTGAGCTATGACAAAAAGCACAATGGATACCAAGTAGCCAAGAGAGTTAAAGCAGAAGATGCAGATAGTGGATAAGCAGCTCAGGCAGGCTTGACTACGTACAAATCTCAGTATTGCTCAGATTTATTGAACGTGCCATCTGTTCGCCTTACGGTTTCCCACATAGAGAAAGATGTCAACAGAGGTAATAGGCATTTATCTTAGAGTACTTTATGTGTTTCAACTGGATGATGATATTTTTTTCTCGCAAAAGAAGGTGCAATGGGAAATGCCTTGCAGGATTTGAGTCTCAAAAAACGTGAAAGTGTATCCCAAAAAGAATAAGTTATGTAAATGACTATTATAATCGAACGAAAATGTCCTTCTGTATAAAAAATAAGTGTATCTTTGTAGATATTTTATCAATAAATTGAATTAATATGTCGAATAATCAACAAATAGTGATGAATAGAATTAAAGTTACACTTGTTGAGAAACAGAAAACCAATAGATGGTTAGCTGAACAAATGGGGAAATCAGAGAATACCATTTCGAGGTGGTGTTCTAATAAATCTCAACCATCAATCGCTCAATTACAAGAAATTGCGATCTTGTTAGATGTTGATGTTCGTATACTATTAAAATCACAGAAAGAGTAATATAAAATGTCGAAACGCATTGAATATATAATTGATGATATTAAGGAACAATATCTTGAAAAAGATAACAATATACCTTGGATTATCGGTTTTAGTGGAGGAAAAGATAGTACGGTTGTACTAACATTAGTGTGGAGAGCCTTGCTATCTATACGAGAAGAGTTAGGCGATACGGCTCTTGTTCGACAGGTATATGTTGTAAATAATGACACCCTAGTGGAAAATCCTATTATTACAGACTATATCGTTGAGGTATTGGATTGTATCCGTATTGCTGCTATTGAACAAAAACTACCTATCAATGTCCAAATAACAGTGCCAAAATTAGAGGATAGTTTCTGGATTAGCTTCCTAGGTAAGGGATATCCTGTTCCAAATAATACCTTTAGATGGTGTACTGATCGATTAAAGATTAAGCCTACTACGCAGTTCATTCTTGATAAGGTAGATGCTATGGGAGAGGCTATTGTTCTTATTGGTACTCGTCTTTCCGAGAGTGCTACTCGTGCGAAATCGATTCGTCGTCACGAAATCAAGGGAAAACGTTTAACCAAACATCCATTGAACCCCAATACATACACATATCCTCCAATTAAAGATTTATATCTGGAAGAGGTATGGTATATACTCAACAATGAGCCATCACCTTGGGGCTATGACAATAAGAAGTTGTTCCAAATATATGCTGATGCCACAGCAGATGATTATGAGTGTCCTACTGTAATTACGGATAAGACACAGCCTTCATGTGGGCAGAGTCGATTTGGTTGTTGGGTTTGCACCGTAGTAAAGGAAGACAAGTCAATGATGGCCCTTATTAACAATGGCAATCAATGGATGGCTCCTTTATTAAAATATCGAGACGAAATGGTTGCAGGGCGAAATATTTCAGAAAATAGGTATGCAACCCGCAGAAACGGTCAAGCTGCTCAAGATGCTGATGGTCATAATCAAGGTAATTACACTTTTGAGTATCGCTGTGAGATGCTCCGTAAATTATTGGAATTGCAGCGCGATATGCAGAAAATAAAGCCGCATATGGAGTTGATTTCAAATCAAGAACTTGTTGCGATTCAAATTAACTGGTATCGAGATGGATTTTTTGCGCCAAAAGTAACGGATATTTACAATGAGGTGTATAAACGAAATATGCCTCTTGAAAATATGCAGTACCAAGAACGATTAATCCTTGAAAAGGTTTGTGCAGAACATCCTGAAGATTATCACTTGATAAATGATTTGGTATCGCTTCAAAAGAGCAAGACTATTTTGATGAATAATAATGGCCTACAAGGCGATATTGAGAAACGATTAGATAACTACCTCAACCAGCAGTAAGCAATGTTTATAGAGTCAATAATATTACATAATTACAGAGCATACAAGGGGCATAACAAAACCTCTTTTAAGCAGGATGCCAAGAATATCTTTCTTGTCGCCGGCAACAATGGTTTTGGTAAAACAACATTTCTCACATCCCTCGTATGGTGTCTATATGGCAAATTAATGGTCGATGTTGATGAAAAGTTTAGACGCGATATCAATGATGCTCAAGGATATAAGAACTATGCCCGCCAAAGCTTGCATAAAGAGTTAGCAAGTGTTGTAAATACATATGAAGTAAGCCCTGAAGTGCGAAAACAGATTATAAAGCACGGTTATTCTTCGGAAAGCGAATATATTAAGAATGATGCGCAGTATTATGTTGAGATAAGTATTTCGGATATATTTATTCCATCTATCCCTTGTCGTACAATTACAATTCGACGAACCTATGACTACTTCTTAGATACTGAATTCGTTGATGTGTTAATTGATGGACAGGTAAATAAATTAGCAAAAGACGTTGGCTACGACATCTTTATCAATGACTTTATTCTTTCAAAGGATATTGCAAAGTTTTTCTTCTTTGATGCTGAAAAGATTGTAAACCTTGCAGAAGTAAAATCAATTGATGAAAAACGTCGATTGAGTACGGCTTATAGCGAGGTTTTAGGTATAAAGAAGTATGAAGACATCAAGAGAAATCTTGAGAATCTTCGTCTCAAATTCCGAAAGAGTGCAGGCTCTACAGCAAGTAAAGCTAAATTGGATAGGCTTCAAGCTGGAGTTGATAATTTGGAGGCGCAAATTAGAACAAAGGAAGAGGAACGAGAAAGAGTTGATAATCAGATTCAGCAGTATAGAGCAGAGGCCGTTCAGTTACAAGAGCGACTTATTCGTGAAGGTAATGCTATTAGTGTAGAGGACCTCAAGAAACAAAAAGAGTTGCTTATTGCATTGAAAGAGAAGGACTCTAAATTAAAAAGTCAATTACGCGAGATGTTAGATGTTGCTCCATTTGCTATTTCTGGTAAATTGTTCACAGACCTAATGACGCAGGTTATTGCCGAGAAGAAAATTAAAACGACTGTTGCCAGTCGTGCTGCCATAAATGCTGCCCTTCAATTAACACAGACTCAAATTACAGAAGGAGTATCTGAACTTAAGCTTACAGAACTTCAAAAGCAAGCTGTTGAGAGGATTATCGCAGACGCCTTTGCAAATAATATCGTTGAAACATCGGTGGAAGATGCGACAGCTATTAAGGTGTTAGTTGACTTTAATGATAGTGAATCAAATGAGTTTCAGGCTTTGTTTGACAATATCAGATACTCTTTCAACACCTTATTCAAGCAGCTAGTAAAGGATATTAAGAACAATGCTCTATTCATGGCAAAAACTCAGCGAAAGATTGTCGAGGCAGAGTATGATGATGGAAATGCCGATATCAAGGAGATACGAATGCGTAAAGCAGAAGTTGATGAGTTATTGGTTCAGTTAGATATCCAAACCCGCCATCTCTCGGAGCAAATAGGAACATTGAACAAGGATATTAAAGTCCTAAAAAAACAGTTGTCAGAAGTTGCGAAACATGTTCGCGTTGATAAGGCTGATAAAGAGAAGGATTTAATAGCGGAGCGACTTATCAGTGAGTTAACGACATTCTTGTTTGAGTTAAGAGCTAAGCGCAAGTTTTCTCTTGAGAAGAAGATTATGGCTGGCATAGATGTGTTGATGCACAAGGCGGATTTTATACACAGTGTGCGTATTGACCTACAAAATGATATTATTGAGATAGAGCTTTTGGATAAGGCCGGAGAGATTATTAGTAAGGAGAAATTATCAAAGGGAGAGCAGCAGTTGTATGCAACGGCTATTCTTAACGCTTTGGTTGAAGAGTCTGGAATAGAATTCCCTGTATTTATTGATAGTCCTCTACAAAAATTTGATAGTATTCACTCACGAAATGTTATCACAAAGTTCTATCCGAGTGTGTCGAAGCAGGTAGTTATTTTCCCATTACTTGGAAAAGAGTTGTCGGAGGATGAGTACAATGTACTATTACCTAATGTTAATGAAGTTTATATAATCGAAAATGAGAATGGATGTTCTTCATTTAAAAAGATTACTCCAAATAAATTGTTTGAAACACTATCATAGTTATGTTTACATCGATAAAAACATCAAAGATTAATAAGGATATTGTTACAGACTTAAGTCGTAAATTTAACTTGGGCGCAGAGAATATTATTGCGCGTATAGCTTTGACTTATTCCTTATCAAAAGATCGTAAATTATCATTATCAGACATTGCTGATTCACAAGGTAAGGAGTATAGTAAGAATGTTTTATTTGGAAGCAATTTGCCTTACTATATAGGCCTTATATGCGTAAAGTACGGTTTATATAAGACAGATAAAGATATTCCTAAATATATTAAGTTGCATATTGATGATGGATTGCAACTAATGAATAAGGAGTTGAGAGATAATCCAAACTTGAATGGATATGATTATTTGATTGATAAAATAACTTATGGATTAGAAGATATCTTATGTTGAAAGATGTGAAATTTAAACATAGTTATTCTTCTGGATATGATGAGCCAAAAGAATTCTTTACTGAAGCACTAATTGAAAGCTCAGCTTTTGATTTAGGCTTGGGATTCTTTTCATCTAGTGGAATAAGAAGCCTTGCATATGGTTTTGCCCTGTTCATAGCGAATGGAGGCAAAATGCGTGTTATCATAAACCATATATTAAGCAAGGAAGATAAACAGGCTATCGAAAATGGACAAAAACATTTGATTGAGGACTTCGAGTGCCGTGTTCTATCTGATATAGATAAGTTAACAAAGACACTTTCCAAAGAAGATGAACATTTCTTTCGCTGTTTGTCATATTTGATTTCTATTAACAGAATTGAATTTATCGCGACTATCTCAACTAAAGGTGGATTAGGTCATGACAAGTATGGGGTATTTACAGATGAAAAAGGCTGCAAGGTGGCATTTATTGGATCTGCGAACTTCTCACAATCAGCATTAGAATTAAATGGTGAGACAATCACTGTATTTACATCTCCAGATGACAATAAAAGAATAGCAGAATATCAAACATTATTTGATAGATCATGGGAAAATGATACTCCCCATTTGCTCCATATACCAATTGACAATGTTAAAACCATAATTTGTGAAAAGTTCCCCAAAATAGCTATTGAAGAACTTTTAGACAATAGCGTAAATTTGCGAACTGATAATTCGTATAGTAATACTTATATCAAACCACTATCTCAAAGGCTTTTAGATAAGATTGAATTAAAAGAACAGGAACCCCGTTTCCCATTCCCAGAAGAAAGATCAATCCAAATTAATGCATATAATGCTTGGATTAACAATGGGAAAAAAGGTGTTTTTGCTATGGCAACAGGTTCTGGCAAGACAGTTACAGCTCTCAATTGTTTGAGAAAGCAATATAAAGAGAATGGTTATTATAAAGCAATAATTGTCGTACCTACTCAAGCATTAGCAGTTCAATGGGAAAAAGAGGCAAAAGCTTTTAACTTCCAAAATATTATATCCACACATACGGATAAAGATTGGAAGAACACTTTGAGTCGATATACAACAAGAAGTTTATTAGATCAATCAAAGAGTATTATTATCATAACGACATATGCGACATTTAACCGCAAGGATATACAACAGTTTATTAATAAGGTTAAGGGACTAGAAACCTTTATGTATGTAGCTGACGAAGCACACAATATAGGTTCTCCAAGTTCATTAAAACATTTACCCCATAATATACAGTGGCGTATAGGCTTGTCCGCAACACCTGAACGTATATATGATGATATAGGCTCTGAAAAATTATATGAGTTCTTCAATTCTAGACCACCAGAGTATACATATAGATATACAATGAAACAAGCAATAGAAGAAAACATATTATGCCATTATGATTATTACCCCATATTTGTTGAGTTAACAGACTCTGAAATGGAAGAGTATGAATATATCTCAACTCAGTTAAGGAAGTTTATAGATCCTGATACAGGAAAATATCGACCCGAAGCCGAGAAATTATTGCTGAAGCGTAAAAGAATTATACATAAGGCTGGAAATAAGAAAGTAGCGATTTCTAATTTACTAGAAGACCTAAAACAAAAGCGTAAACTTGATTATACTTTTGTTTTTGTGCCTGAGGGATATGAGCCTGATTACTCCGAAAGAGATTCGTATAACATTGATCAAGAAGATATTCATATAATAGACGAGTATGCACAGATGTTTAAGGATCAAGGGTACAGTTATCATAAATACATTAGTGGACTTGATGATGCTCCAAGCATATTGAAAAGTTTCGCAGAAGGAGATATTCAAATTTTGCTTTCAATGAAGTGTTTGGATGAAGGTGTTGATATTCCACGTGCGGAACATGCGATATTCTGTTCAAGTACAGGTAATCCTCGTCAATTTGTTCAACGTCGTGGACGCGTACTAAGAAAAAGTAAAGGAAAAGATAAGGCGAAAATATGGGATTTGATTGTTACGCCACCAAATGTGATGAATGATTCTATCGGTATAGAACGCAATATGTTCATTAGTGAAGTTAAACGTATTGTAAACTTTGCTGCCCTCGCTGACAATCAAATAGATATTTTGTATGGAGATTTAAAAAATTACTGTGAGGCTTTGAGAATAGATTTATTTGAGATGCTTGAAGAAGAAAATAATAACTATAAATAATAATACTATGGCTATACAAGACGAAATGTATAAGGCAATAGAGAAAGAAATTAATCAAACAGTTGAATCTGGTGCTGAAAAAGTTACTGTTAACTTTGAAAAAGCAAAAGAAGTTGCCAAAATGCTGACAGAACTATCAACAAGTGTTGGAGATGCAGATGCATTAACAAATCAGTATATTGCCAATATTAAGAATATATGTAACTCATAATACGAAAAGTTATGATTATCAGAAATATTACTATCGAAAATTTTCAATCATACTATGAGAGTCAAACAATAGAGTTTTCTAAAGGCTTGAATCTAATCATAGGTAATGGAGGAAAAGGTAAGTCCAAACTGTTCAATGCCTTTTACTGGGTATTGTTCGGTAAAATATATATCACGGGTATCGGTTGGTGTACTACAGATAACTTGCCTCAGTCTGCCAAATTTGCAATGCAACGTTATGAGTTCATTAATAAAAGAGCTCTATTCAAAGCACAAATTAACGATAAAATTAGAGCCTCAGTACAAATTGAAATTGAGGACGATAAGGGTAATGATTATATAATAGAGCGCTCTGTCAGTGCATTAAGACTTGAAGGAGAAGAATGGGACTCTAATGATGCTTGGCAAGTAGGAGGTAATATGCTGAAGGTTTCTTTTGATTCCACCACAGGAACAAAAGTGCTTAATGATTTATTAGCTGAAGATAAAATTAATGAGTTATTCCCAGATGGTATTAGAAACTATATATGGTTTCAAGGAGAGTCACTCGAAAGTCTTATAAACTTCAGAAATAAAGAAACATTAAAAGCTGCTGTTAAGCATATTTCATATTTTCCTTATTACGAAAAACTTTCTGAAATAATCAGCAAGTCTAAATTGAAGATTACAGGAATTGAAAGCCGTAAATTAAAAGAGGTTAATAAACATAATTCAAGCGTTAAGGGGTTATTATCAACCATTGACAACTTAAACTATAAGATTTCCAGAGAAGAAGAGAACAAAAAGCAATTTGAGACTCACATTGAGACTATTAAGATAGCTTTAGCAGATGGAGAAACAAAGATTTCTGGATTAGCGAGCTATTCAATGTTAGTAAAGAAATACAAGGATTGTGAAAACGAGATAAATAAATTATTGTCAGAAACGACTCGTATAGATGAGTTTCAAAGAGAGAAACTTCCTTCTTTGTGGGTCCTTCGTGGAATTGAACCAATGATTCAACAATGTAAAGAAATTATTGAAAAGCACAAGGAGGAAGAGTATACTGTTCCAGAAAAGAAGTATCTAGATAATCCTAGTCGCTCAAAATTAGAAGAGATACTTAAAGATAAGAAATGTTTTGTATGTGGCACTGAATTCTCTGAAAATGATGCCCCATACCACTACATCACAGAACGATTAAGATTACAGGAAGAGTACTTAAAAGAAATGGAAGAATATACCAGCAATATGCAGCTTTCTAAACAGTTTAACATGTTTGTTGGTAAGATTCAAGATTATCCAGATTCATTACTGATTTCTTTGTCAAAAATTGACAAACAATGGAAAGATAGTGAAGATGAATTGGAAAGATATATGGCTCAGCGAAGAAGAAAGCAAGATGAAAAACGTAAATTGGATGAGCAAATAGAAGATATAAAGAAAAAGCATGGTGTAGATCCTGTAACCCAAGCAGAGACAGCCGGTATTATCAATTCTTCAATTCGAGCAAGCAGAAGTAATTTGGAAACTATACAACGAAAGTTGGATGTTTCCAAGCAGACACTTAGTAATTACAGGAGTGAATTACGTATTGCTGAACGAGAATTGGAAAAATTAGGAGCAAAAGATACTACTGTTGCAAAAGTTCCAGAGACAGAATGGAAACACATTTCAACATTCCTAGAAGATATCTGCAAGAGGGTCCAGGAAAATGCAAGAAAAGATTTGCTTCATAAAATTGAAGAAAGGGCAAATCTTTTTTACGCGAAGTTTACGGAGCATGATAACGGATACAAAGGTAATGTAAAAATAGGTGAAGACTACTCTATCGAATTTGATGCGGGTCTTAATACTAGCCACGAGGATAGAAAGAAGATGAGTATCATAAATGCTTTATTATCGTTGAATCAAGAGGCTATGGGTACTTATTATCCGTTTATAAGTGACGCTCCAACATCTAGTTTCGATTTGGAGACTACTCATAAATATCTGCTTGGTATTAAAGATATATTTGGTCAATCCATTGTGTTGACAAAAGATGTGGATTTGGAAAGTGATAAATATCTTGATTTGCAGAATCAAAGTAATGTGTCGAGAATTTACAATTTGGAGAGCAAGATATATAGTGGAGATTCTAACCGTGGACAACACGAAGTTTCTACGCAAATAACAATCTTAAAATAAGGCAACATGGAAAATATATTTGAAATTAGATTTTCATTTGAACAATATGTTAAGGATAATGTAATCCTTAAATTCTCAAATAAGCAAGGTGGTGCCTACAATGTATTTTCTTATCATTGGCAATGTTTTGTATGGGCTGCAGTTGTTGGTTTTATACACAATGAACGTAGACCTCTACAGTCTCCTATTGCTGACCGTCCTTTTAGTTTGAATACAATGTGTAATGGTGGTGGCGAAAAAGATGCTGAAGCATTATTGTGTATGTGTATTGCCAAAGCAGGTTCTCTTGATATTATGAAAGAACCAACAAAAGCTATTGATTTGATAAATGAATATGCTAATGGTGGGTTTTATTATATAATGAAAATAATGCAGGATCAGCCAGTTACTAATGATTTGGAATGGGTTAAACAAGAAATTTTTGGAAGAGAGGTCAATTTATGAAAGAAAAAATTTTATTCTTTGGAGTGTTCTATATAATATTAGGGACATTAGGTTTGACTATTCCGAGTATTAGTTATTATTTAACAAATCATGCATGGCCATTAGATGATATTTCTATAGGATTAATTACAATTGTGGTATCCACTGTAGGATATTCAACTGCTGAAAAAATAATTGTATTAAGAGGGAAAAAATCCAATCTCTCAGAAATGCTATGGAATTTAGTCGCTCTTGTTCTGTCTATAGTATTAACTATTTTCGTAGTAATTTTTTTAGGAAATGAAGTTATTTGTTTCCCCCTAATATTGTCTTGTTTAGCGTATATTTTATCGTGTATTCTTTGGTGGTATCAGAATCGTGACAATGATAGTTTCAAGAATATTGGAGAAAATGCCTTAGGTGGAAGTCCTGAACAGTTTAATTAAAGATGAATAATATGATTATAAGTGCAATAAAAGTTAAGCAACCATTAGGCGAATTTTACATAGCAAAAATTAAAGCTGGAGATTTACTTAGAATTTCTACCTCATCTGTTGCAAGGTATGATAAAGATGGCAAACTAAAAGGAAATCAGAGGCCATTAGATCCGAAACGTTTGAAAGCAATAGCTAATTTTATTATGTCTGATGAGATGAGCTTTCCTACATCAATATTAATAGCTGCTAACATTGATAGAGATGGTGGTATTGTTGAAAAACATGATGATAGATGGACTGTTGAAAAAACTAATACAACAGATGTTTTTAACCTTGTAATACCTGATAAAGTTTCTTCTTTAATAATTGATGGTCAGCATCGTTTGAATGCATTTAATTATGCAGACTCCAGTTGTAAAGAAATTGAATTAGTTTGTTCAATTTTTCTTGATCTACCCAATCCTTATCAAGCATACTTGTTTGCGACAATTAATGGTAATCAAAAACGAGTAGATAAGAGTTTGGCTTTGGAACTATTTGGGTATGATGTTGAAAATGAACCTCAAAATACATGGTCTCCAGAAAAGTTAGCTGTATATCTTACAAGAAAGTTTAATTTTAGCAAGAAATCTCCTTTATATCAAAAAATCAAATTGGCACCATTGTATTCTGAAATAGACGAGATTGTAAATAGGGAGCAATGGCTTCTTTCTACAGCTGCAATGGTTGAAGGGATTATGAGTTTGATTTCTAGTAATCCACAGAAAGATCGTGATATGCTAGCAATGAAAAGAAATAGTATATGGGGAGACAAAACACGACAAATACTTTCTAATAACAATAGACCTGTACTTAGGTATCTATATATAAGTTCAAAAGATGATGAATTGTACTCAATATTAGAAAAATACTTTTGGTCAGTAAAAACTATTTTATGGGATAATGCTACAGAAAACAGTGTAATTCTAAAAACTATAGGAATTTCTGTCTTATTTGATATATTAAAAAATATTATCGAAAAATATGATATTCAAGACTCTTATGATTTATATATAAATAAAATTCGTGATATTAATTATTCTAGCAACTATTTTGCTTTATCGGGAGGTGGAAAAACTAAATTAAAAAGAATTTTAAAATATCGGTTGGGCTTTATACAAAAACATGATTTACAAGAGTCTGATATAAAATTCTTGCAAGGAATTATTGAGTAATATTCAACAATGATATAAGGGAGGGGAGAATCCACCTTCCTTATATCATTGTTGAATTAATAGTAATACATTCTTAGTAAGCATTCTAAGAAATACACATTGCATGTCCTATGGCTTGATTGTAATTTTGCCCCCGCATAACAATCAAACCGAATAGCAATGAACAGAACTGGATTTGAAGAATTAGAAATGCAG
>NZ_NFKD01000087.1:0-13251 GCF_002160215.1 Bacteroides sp. An19
CCGGAAACATAGTGGTAATCGTTTAAATCTTATAATTCGGCACTATAAATTTAATACTTTTATCGCTATGTTCCTAATTATCACTGAAATATATTTATTCTTATTTCGAACTCACGTTACTTTACAAAGGGATTGAAAAACCTTAGCAAAAAAAGAAACGCACAAAGCGGGAGATTGATTCCGCACATGCGTTTCTTTGAGAGAGAAAAAAACAATTACTTCACATACGGAGCTATCAGTGCCTCAAAAGCCTCATCGTCTGATGGACGCGGAGCATCTATAGAAATAATCTTACCTTCCTTATCAAACAGCATAAAACGAGGGATAAACGTGATATTATATTCTTTGGCAAATTCCGATTCAAAGTTATCGGGAATGATGTATTGTTGCCAAGACGAATTATCCTTCTCCAATTTATCAAGCCACTCTTTCTTGTCTCGATCCAACGAAATGCTTACAAACTCAATGTTCGGGTTATCTTTATACTTTTCCACTTTTTTCTCCACAAAAGGAATTTCCAGACAGCAAGGACCGCACCAGGTCGCCCAAAAGTCGATATAGGTTACTTTGCCTTTTCCTACCACATCCAGGAAGTGCACAATCTTCCCTTCCTTGTCCTGCATTTCAAAATCGGTAGCCTTCACACCCGGCAACAATTTGGCCAACGAATTATAAATAGCTTCATTTTCTTTGAACTCTTCACTCTTGCCGGAAATTGTCCGATAAAGCTCAAACGTTTTCGCAAGTCCCGAAACGTCCGAATTCGACAGCATCTGCGTCATTCGCTTATCGGCAACCTGCCCGGCCCACTCCTTATTGGCTATGTTGTCACGCAGATAACTAAAGAAGCGTATTCCATAATCCATACCTTTATACAAGTCGGGCGACTGCTCCAACCGGAAATCTATCACCTCAATCAACAGATATGGACTCACCTTCGGGTCATTCAAATCTATAGAATTAACAAAAGCCATAAAACCGGCATCTTTGCTGGCATCATTCCCGTCATTTTTCAACCGCCGATAATATATAAATTCCATATCATTCATCATCAAATCCAATTCGGCAGTCTTCTCTTTTGCAAAAGCTTCGCATGTGCCTTCCAACGCCTTGTGCATACGCTGCTTCTGTTCGGCAATCTGATTCATGTAATTCTCAAAGGTAACAGGCGTTCCATCTGCATTCTTGAATACATAATTGTAAAATGGAGGAGTATTGAGATAATCAGATTCTTTCTTTCCCGTACCGGTAAATACGGCAGTAAGCTTATAATCCGGAACAGTAGCATCACCTATTGTTATTTCACCGTCTGCACCCGTAATCTTGACATCCAGTTTTCCTCCCGGTATCAGATAGCAATGAACACTCTTCTTGTTTTTCAGATAGTTTAAGACAAGCGACCCTTCTTCAGCCTTCTGCAAGTTTTTTACCTCATACGAGAAAGAACCGTCTGCCTGCAAGGGGATGGTGTCAGACTGTCCCATCCGTGCAAGTATAAACTCACCCTTTCCTTGATAGTCAGGAACATTTCCTGTAAGCAGAACCGAATTTTCTGATTGTGCGGAGCAAGCTACCCAGCCTGCTACCAAAGTGGCATACGCCACTAACCTTAAAGATTTCATAGTTTTATGTTTGTTAAAAATAGATTATTACTGTCCCCTCCATGACTCATTCCATTCAAGAACCGTTTCAGGAATCGCTGTTTTCAGTCCGCTCTCATCCAATGTGAAGGTTTGCTCACCGTCAAAATGAGTAACAGGTTTCATATCCTGGAACAAAGGATCATTCCACAAACGACGGACGGTATACCAGCGATAGCCCGTAGCCATAAACTCGCGGTTCAGTTCGTCCACACAGAAGCGTATCAAATCTTCTTTGGTTGTAACCGAAGACGGGACCTCTTCATGTCCCGGCAACACACGGTACTTACGGAAGTCGGCCAATATCTGACGTGCATTGTCTTCACTGCCCACACGTGCCTCACATTCTGCCAGCATCAGATATACCTCGGGCAGGTTAAGTCCAAGATTGATTTTATCACCAAGAAAGCCGGGATAAGGATAAGGCAACGGAGTTCCTTCTCTGTTGACCGTACAAATCAGATTCCGGCGCAGGTCATATTCGTCATACAACGCATAAAATTCAGGATTCAGATAAAAGGTAATTTGATCACCATATACAAAGTAATAAGAGTTCATCATTGTAGTCTGTTTGCACCACAATACCTGACTGCTGCTGAACAGATATGGCAAGATATCCATATCACTATCCAGTTCATCCGCCGTCAGCTCACGGTAGCCATAAGGACGCATCAGCTCATTGTAATCCAACAGATAAACTACCGCAGCACTTTTCGGCAACAGTTCATAAGCGGTACGCAAGGCAGTAAGCGCCTTGTCATATTTCCCCATCAGGAAATACACCTTACCCATCAGTCCGTAACCGGTAGGTTTGTATACCCGCATCCGGTGGTCTACACGGTCTTCCAGATTAGGGCAGGATTCCTCCATTTCGGTAGTGATGAAATCATACATCTCTTTCATGGTGGCACGCCGGTAATTCATAACCGAAGTATTAGCTTCCGTCACCAACGGAACAGTCAATTCTGTTTCGGCATAACTCTCGTCATAAGGCAGGGCAAACCATTGTGCCAGCAGGAAGTGCATGTAAGCCCTACTGACGCGTGCTTCCGACTGCAAATAGAGCTTTTCCTTTTCGCTGCCGGTGGCACTCATCACTCCGTTTACAATGGAATTGAACACATAAATCTGTTTATAAGGCTCTACCCATTCCGAACTTTCCTGGTCGCCACGGTATACTTCCTGTTTGTATTGGAACGCATTTTTTATTGATGAGCCATAAAATGTATTCATATCCAACTGCGAATAGCAGTCTGGTGTAAATATCAGGTCGTCACTTCTCCAAAACGCATAATAATCATGACTTAAGCTCAGACTCATAAACAGTGTGGTATTAAACATACCGTTGTACTCATTTACGGAAGTAGCTATGGCCTTTCCGCGTGGGGCCTCGTCTAAAAAGCTGTCGCAACCCGAAAGTAAGTTTGCAGAAAGCAACAGACAGCCCGCTGCTATATATGCTATCTTTTTCATATTCATTACTAATTTGTTTAGAAATTAATGTTTACTCCTACCGAATAGGTCGGACCAAACTTCTCCTGATAGTTATTATAAAATCCCGAATATGCGTATGCTTCCGGATCAATTCCTTCGTTATTTGCTGCCCAATAGAAGAGATTGCCTATTTGCAGATTTATCCGGGCGCTTTCAGCATAAAACTTACGACAAAGTTCTGAAGACAGACGATATGTAAGTGTCAAATCGCGTAATTTGATATAAGACGCATCCAATACATTACGATCGGCATAATAATACGGCATAAAATCCGAATCCTCGGAATATGCAGAATATCTAGGAATATCCGTATAAGCCTCATCTCCTGGTTGACGCCAGCGTTTATCAAAATCCCGATATAGATTACCTGTTAAACGTCTTCCGCTAAATGAACTATCGTTGCCTATTGCAACACACTGTTTTCTCATTTTATTTCCAAAATTATAAATGAACATAAATGAAAGCTCCCAGTCTTTGTAAACAAACCGGTTGGTCAAGGCACCGTAATATACCGGAATGGTTGTACCGGAATACACTTCATCGTCCTCATCAAGCGTATACAAATCATCGCCCGAAATCAATTCGCCCTCTTTATTGTATGCCTGTGGCAAACCTTCCGCATCCAAACCTGCATAACAATATGAGAACAATGGACCAGTAGGATAACCTTCTCTATAACCTACCCTTTTTTGCATCAAATTAATTGCATCAGTACTTTCTACTTCCAATTTAAGCACTTTGCTTTTATTTTGAGAGAAAGTCAAAATGGTGTACCAATTAAAGTCGTCCGACTTGATATTATGACTGTTGACACTTATTTCCAGACCTTTGTTCGATACAGAACCGATATTTCCCACAGCCATTGCCCAACCTGAGGTAGGATTTAGTGACATCGGTGCAATCAAATCGGTAGTCTTCTTGTCATAATAATCCAATGTTACATTCAAACGATGATTCAATACAGAGAGGTCAAATCCTAAGTTATACGTACGGGTTTTCTCCCACGTAAGCTTGTTGTTGGCTGGAGTAGAAATGTCATAACCGCTTTCTTCAAACCAGGGACTGCTCGTCGCACTCAGGATGTCGTACTTTCCACCCATGCCCGGGTCGGGAGAGTTACCGGCAAAACCGTAAGTGGCACGCAATGTCAGGCTGTTAAGCCAATCATAACGGTCCATAAAACGCTCTTCCGAAATTTTCCATGCCAGACCGACAGACCAGATAGGCTTGTATTGGGTATCGGGATCACTGCCGAAAAGGTTTGACTGATCCATACGCAGGCTGGCATTCAGCACATACTTGTGATCGAAAGTATAGGCAGCGTTACCATAGAGAGAGAAATAGCGCCGCATGATTTCATTCTGTGAGAAGTATCTGTAAGAAAAGCCGTTTGATTCACCGTAAACAGGATTGCTGATATAATTGCGCAAGGCATAAATGTCATAATCCGTTCCAAGCATGGTCTGCATATCATATCCCCGCACAAAGGAATTATAGGTTGTACTGACATACTCACGCAACTCTGTACCCAACAAAGCTGTTATCTGATGCTTCCCATCCTGAAAATCACCGTCATAAGTAAGCTGGTTACGGAATGTCCAGTCAGTAACCAGACCGTTGTCCAAGGTAAAGTGTCCGCCCTTTGCCGGTAATACGCATTCCAGTGTATTAGCATCGGTCGCCTGCAGACGTTCTTCGCGCACCGCATACGTTTCCTGTGGAAGAAATGTTTCAGTCTTGGTATGAAAGCGACTGTACTGGTAACGTGTTTCATACCGCAAGCCTTTCAACAGAGAGAAAGTCAGACCGGTATTTACACGCAGATTGGTACTGATTTGCTTGCTACTGGAACTGTTAAGATCATCTACCGGGAAAAAGCTCGTATCAATGTTAGTCAGCTCTTCCGCCTTTTCACGCTTGTCATCGGCAACGTAATAAACAGCCCAGTCGACAGCTTCTCCATTCTCGTCATAGAAGGTAGCGTATGGCAAATCACGATATATGGCCGTATAGGTCCAAGGCTCTACTTTCTTGTTCAGACTTCCGTATACACCATTCACCGTATAATCCCACTTCAGCCATGGTGTCAGGTTAAAATTCTGCTTGATATTGAACGTAAAACGATTGTTCATATCCTTTAAGGTTCCCTGTTCGCCAATATATCCCAGCGACACATAAAAATTCTGCTTGTCTGTTCCTCCGCTCAATGATATGGTGTGACGGGTCATCCATTTGTCACTCATAAAGTTGTCTTCGTAACTTTTCCGTCCATCCTGTGCCGCCAAACGTGCCAATGCCGCATCCCGTTCTTCCATGGAGATTTTCCCCATCTTATAAGCATACATGTAACGTTCGTGAGGTAATACAAAGGGATCTGAACCATAACTTGTCGCTGTAGTAGAAACATAGTCATAATCATATACTTCTGAATAAATGTCAAAAATTTCCTGCGCATTCTTCATAAAGGTAGCGCCGTCCATCATCTTCATGTATCCGTAATCGGGCTTTCCGATATAAGTAAATGAACCGTCGTATGAGATATGGGTTTTGTTACTTTTCTGCCCTTTCTTGGTAGTAATAACCACTACACCATTGGCTGCTTGAGAACCCCAAATGGAGGCAGCCGTTGCGTCTTTCAGCAACGTGACGTTTTCAATGTCATTTCCATTAAGCAAGGTTTCCACCTGATCTTCCTCCAAAGGCATACCATCAACAACAAACAGAGGAGAACGATTTGAATATACAGAAGTAATTCCACGAACAATATATTTGTCGGCCCCCTCGCTCATGTTTACGCTCAAACCGGTAGCCAAACCTTCAAGGCTCTGTATGATGCTTCCCGTCAAGCCGATTTTGCTACTGACAGCGTCGCCTTTGATGATTCCATAAGAACCGGCACTTCTTTCCCGCGAAAGAGTCTGATAACCGGTAACCACCACATCACTAAGCAGCTGACTGTCATCTACCATAATAACCTTCAATGATTTGCCCGACGAGGCAGTTACTTCCTTATCATTTTTCCCGATATAGGAAAGAAGAAGCTTCACCGACTTCTTATCTCCCGAACTGAGCGAAAAGTTTCCGTTCAAATCGGTAATTGTACCTTCGTTCGTTCCCAAAACCCTTACGGTAACTCCAATCAGAGGCTCACCGTGCTCGTCAACTACCTGTCCGTTGACAGAGCCCGATAATGACTGCTTCAGTTTCCGCTCTGCCGCAACACGAAACACATGTATAAAGCGGTTATCTATTTCATAGTTCAAATCCGTATTCTGCAACAGTTCTGACAAGGCCGTCTGAACCGTAACATCCTTGAGTGTTACACTCACAGTATATTTCCCGACATCTTCGTAGGCAAACTGAATCTTGTAGTAGCCCGACAAACGTTCCACCTGCCGGAGCGCTTTCGACAACTGTTCATTCTTACACTGATAAGTAATGTTTTTTGGATTCACATCCGGCTGTGCCATCATTGCGTTAATGGAAAACAAACAGCCCAACAGTAGCAGGAACCATCTCCCCCTAGCTTTTTCTTTCTCTTTGCATAAATTCTGCATAGCGCATTTGTTTAACGGTTAATAATAAATAATACCATAATGTTACCGGATACAGCCATTACCTGTCTTTAATGGCGTACCTATCCGTTTCTCATCAAGCTTTTTGTTATTAATAACACGCAAGGCCTGAAAATGGTCACCCCCTTTTCTCAAAAAAATATACCCGGAACAAAAATTTTTCAAGAGCCGGACTGAAACCGGCTTATAAAAAAAGACGGCTCACCGGGAACCGATGAGCCGACAGATATCTGAACCAGCTGTTTTTATCAATACTTATTCACTACCAGATTATTGCCTTCGAGACTGACACGCACCTTGCGAAGACGGTTGAGGTTTTCAAGCGTATGCCCGATATCATCGTGACGCGAAGCACTGAAATGCATTTTCTGCCTCATCAGGTCCGAAGAACGGAAAACGACTCCCAGATTATACCAGCGTCCCAGCTCACGAAGAATGTCAACCAGCGAACTGTTGTCGAAATAGAAAAAGCCGTTTACCCACTGGCACACGGAATACGTATCTATCTCACGCACCTGTATCTGTCCGGCCGCATCCAAAGATGCGTCTTGTCCCGGCTTCAAAGTCACCTCGGGAGTTTTTCCGTCGGGAGTATATACTTCTACCGATCCGCTTACCAGAGACACATGCGAAAGCTCCGAAACATAACTTCTGAAGTTAAACTCTGTTCCGAGCACACGCACCTGCATCTTGTCTGTGGTAACGATAAAGGGGTTCTGCTCGTTGCGGGCCACCTTGAAATAAGCTTCACCTTTAAGGTTGACGCGACGTTCCTTACTTGTAAAGGCCGATGGAAATTCCAGACTGCTCTCGGCGTTGAGCCACACCTCGGAACCGTCGGACAGAATTACCTTGAAATCCATGCCGCGGGGAGTAGAGAGTTTCTGCATTTTGCCTTCACCTTTTTTATTCTTCATGGAAGAAGAAACTGCATGCTTGCCTTGAGACTGTGCCACCGGCTGAAAGGATAATGAATCCTGCAACGAGATGTCAAACAGTTCGCTGTCGTCCTGCAGCAATATCTGTTGCCGCGTCTCGTCATAATTCATCGCTATTACGTACAGGTCTTCGGCTGAAGATGACGGCAAGGCGAAATGGTTATATAGCAAGATGCCAACCAGCATGGCCGCGGCACCCGACAGGGCTGCCAGAGCAATCTGCCACTTGTAGGCATGCGTTCTGCCAGAAGTCTGAATCTGTTGCCTGCTGAACTGCTTCCACGTTTCATCCACATCGGGGCATGGAGTCTTATGACGCATACGAGCCATTTTTGCCAGCATGACATACGACTCTTTTTCCTCGTCCGTAAGTTCGGAAGCCAGAGAGTCATCATCCTTGTCCGTATCCAGACTGTCGGAGTTCAGCATATCCGGTGATGACGGTTGTTTGTGTATGTCTTGTTCTTCATTCATCATACCTATATAACACCTTATGTATTGAAATGGTTACCCCTTATTCTTATTTTTTAACTCAAAAGCTTTCCGAAACATGGTAAAGGCCTTGTTCATATGCTTGTGCACGGCACTTACGCTTATGTTCAGCATTTCTGCAACTTCCTGATATTTACGGCCTTCAAAATGACATTGTTCAAAAATCATACGGGTCTGCGGACCAAGACTGTCCATCACCTCATCTATAACCTGCAACTGCTCTTCATGGGTATCCACATCCCCACCTATCACGTTTTCACGTTTTTCAATCACTTCCTGTTGGTATTTCATCTCTACCTGTTTGTCACGCAGATAGTTAATGCACAGATTATGCACCGACCTGTAAAGGTAGGCTTCAATCCGCTCATTGCGCAAGCGCTCATAACGCCTCCAGGTATCACCAAACAGTTCGCTGACAATATCTTTTGCTACTTCGGAATCTTCCACCCAGTCCAACGCATAATAAAAGAGCTTGGAGTAATTCTTCTTGAACAACTCCTCAAATTCTTTCTCCCAGACTGTGTGTGCCGACATTAGTTCGATATTTTAAGATTGATTGGTGACAAAGGTACATATTTTTGTGAAAAATGAAAGTTGACTCAGTTTTTTTATTTTGCTTTCCTGCTTGGGGGTAATTCTTTCATTGGTAGTCATGGCTTTATGCATTCGGAAATTCTATGAGTATTATGATTTATGGTTCAAGATTGTACGCAAACCTCAATTGAGTTATATCTCAGAACTCAGTTTGTCCCCCATGCAGTGCAAAGAGAATTTCAACGAGATAACCCAAATCGTGAACGACAATTATCAGGAAATAGCCCATCGAAAAAAGATTGATTTACAGAAACTGAATGCCGAATACGCGGAGAAAGTCTCGAAAGTGGAAAATGCACAACAATACGGACAAATCCTGTTGGAGTATTTGGCTAGCTTGGAGAATATGCATACCTATCCTTTTTTCTCATTTCATAGCAGTAACTTCTCATTGGTGACGCGGAATGATTCTGTATGGGTCTCAAAGGACAGAAAGAACCTGCGGAAAAAAGATTTGATTATTGCCATCGACGGTATCGCCACGGCAGATTATATGAAAGAAAAATTGAAATACACGTTTGGCTCTACTTATCAAACAAGGAAAAAACTTGCAGCAGTAGGTGTGCTCTCTTCTTATGCAGATACTTGTAAACGAGTGACCGTGTTGCGTGGCGACTCTGTCTTTGAAGTAACTATTCCTCTTTACAAAGATGAGGATGAGCAAAAAAAGCCTCAAGGAGTAGCGAAAGATAGTGTAAAATTATCTTCGCAAGGCATGAGCCCAAAAGTGTCTCTATTGTTGGCAAAGGCACTGAAAAGATTGGATAACATAGGTTATATTAGAATTCCTCATTTCTTTTCCGGAAGCGTGGAATATTTTTATAGTCAGGTTGATAGTACATTCAAATGTCCTTATCTCATCTTGAATCTGCAAAACAATCAAGGCGGAGTGAGAAGGAATGTCCTAAATATTGCTTCATATCTCGTTACAGAACCTGTTACCATGGGGGATATGATCATAAAATCAGATACCTCACGATGCTATCGGGGCAAACTGTTAGTCCTGACAGATGAATTCACTTCTTCAGGAGGCGAAATATTGGCTGCTATATTGAAAGGGCAGCCTAATGTGACGGTAATAGGCAGACGTACCGGGGGTGATTGCGGTAGTATGGCATTTAATTTTAAAACCTCGCATGGCATTGAATTCAATTTAGCAACAGAAATCCCGTATCTTTTACCTGATGGAACAACGTGGAGCGAAGGGGAAGGAATTGCACCGGACATTCAAGTGGAAGAGCGTTTACCATGGGAAGATAAGAAAGATGCCTTTCAAATAGCTTTGGAGTTAATAGAACATAACAAAAAACATTAGATTATGGATTCAAAGAGACCGTAAATAGAACTGTGTCAATTAAAGAATTGATTCAGTTCTATTTACGATTTACGTATTCCATCATAAATACTCCAATTACAGGTTTTCATCACCGAAGAGTTTAAGCTGGTGCTTGTTCTCCTCTTCTTCAGCTAATCTTCTCCGGCGTTCATATATCATGTGTTCCTCATGTTTAAGAACACTCAACATATCCCTGATAGTTTCCAGTCTTTTATCTTCATCTGTAAAATACGGAATATTCTCTTCGTCAGCTTTAGTGTACTGAGTGAACATATCGATATAGCACTTGAAATTTTCCTTCAAACAATCCGGCACTCTTAATGTCGATGTCACAAAACCGGTCTTACGTTTGGAACCAGCTCCAGCCCTTTTTCCACCACGTTTATCTTTCATTATCTTCTCAATATCCCAAGCAGTAATGGCAGTTTTTGATAAATAGATCTTCTTACCGTTTTCCGCCAAGGCATAATAGATATCATGTGGCCATTCTTTCCATACCTTCGTTATATGTCCCATGAAATAAAGGCGAAGGAATTCCTTAGTAAGGCGATTGTCGGGAAGTTTCCCGACTGAAGTTGTACCATCCATGCCAAGATAAACATCCACATCAATATTATATTTTTCAACAAGATCAAATTTATTATCCATATATGGTGATTTGTATGTTTTGGGACAAATATAATAAATTTTGATTATGTGACGAAATCAGAATAGGATAATATGAGCGTTTAGCGTTGTAAAATCCATTTCACAAAAAGCTTGCCTATCCCATCAGGAATAAGGCAAGCCTACAGCATAATCACACGATGAGTCAGTCTTTCAAAGAATATGTCTTCACTGTTTTCTTACCTACCTTCTCTGTAGAGAAAGTAAGTTTATCTTCCTTCGACAACCATCCGATAGCTGCCCAGAACTCAGCCTCTGAAAGTTTGGACTCCTTCTTAAGATGTGCAACTTCAACACTCTTTTTACCATTAAGAATATGCCAGATGATGCCGGCATTCTGACCAATTAATACCTGTTCCATAATAAAATGATTAAATGAATAATGAAAATAAATATATTGAATGACATCTATAACACCTATGAGAAGATGTAATAGATATGCTTAAATACAGCTATAGATTTATATTGAAATGCGCTTTAATTTATTGTCAAATAAGAGGGGGAAGAAAAAGAGATATCAAGAATAGAATGCTCTAAGTACCTTATAACGGAACAAAGATAAGGAAATTATTTGAATAAAAACACAAGTAGATTGTACATTATTACAAAAGGGCATTATTACAAAAGGCACCGAAATAATAATAAGAGGGCATAACAGTAGCACATCAAAAATCATAGATGGCTCAACCATCATACGCCTGTACCAGATATAATCACTTTCGGTGCAGTACCAATAAAGAAACATGACCAAGAAACAAAGGTCTATGATGAAATGATAAATAAAATACCACTTGATAATTTTGAGAATCTTATTTTTCATAGCATCTATTATTGTAAAGAATTTGTAATCTATTTGACCGTAATGACATCGTCGAGATTGGTGGTGTACTGCTTGCTGATATGTCCGCATTTAAGATGCCATGACTTGTCCGTCGTACCCTGAACAGCCACCTTTATGGTATTATGCCCATTCTTGCGGTTAATGGCATCTATGGCAGCAGCTAGACGTGCCTGTCTGTCACGGTCAATGGTATCAAAAAGGTTAGTCTGGATTGCGGAATCGGAAACGATATTCCATACAATGACTCCGGCTTTCTTATAGAAATACCTGCCTTCTTTACGGTAATCCATGCGGAGTGCCCTTACTGCGGTGCTGACAAGTTCTTGAAGATCGTTGGTAGGCACCTGTAAATGGATGGTACGGTTGATGCAATGCTGCGGAAGATCCAGCCGAAAACGGCTGGTATAGGCGAAGACAGTTATCTCCGTACAGCAGCTGTGTTGCATCCGGAGTTTACGCACACATTCGGAAGAAAAGTTTGCCACAGCTTCCTCTAAGCTAGAGAAGTCAGACAGACCGGAATCAGGGAAACTGCGGCTGGTGCAGATACTCTTCTTCTGCGGAAGTTCCTCGACATCGATACAGCTTTCACCACGAAGTTCCTTCCAAGTACGTACACCTGTTATTGTAAGCAATTTTCGCACAAAACTCTCATTTTTCTGCGTGAAATCCCAAGCTGTATTAACACCGTAATAGTGCAGCTTGTCCAAGCCTCGATGACCGATACCCCAGACATCGCCAATTTCGAGACCTTGTAATGCCTTGATACGTTTTTCCTCAGTATCAATCATGCATACGCCTTTGTATCCCTTGTATTTCTTCCCGTAGCGGCTTGCCACCTTAGCCAAGGTCTTTGTCGGAGCAATACCCATCGTAACCGGAATGCCGGTACCCTTCCCTATGGTCTTTACAATCTTGTGTCCGTAGGAAACTAGCTGCTCACCTTCCCCGAAACCAGAGAAATCCAGAAACGCTTCATCAATGGAGTATTGTGTAAGTTCAGGCGTAAATTCTGAAAGCAGCATCATCACCCTGCGGCTCATATCGCCATACAGGTTATAGTTGGAACTGAAAACAGCCACATTGTTTGCCTCCAGAACATCACGTATCTGGTAGAGAGGCGTACCCATCTTGATGCCCATTGCCTTGACTTCGTTACTTCTGGCCACAACGCATCCGTCATTGTTCGAGAGAACAACGACAGGCTTGTCACGAAGCAGCGGATTGAACACACGCTCACATGAACAGTAGAAGTTATTGCAATCCACAAGAGCTATCATCTGCCTACATATTTGACCAGATCATTTCATAACAATTCTCGCCGGTTTGTTCATCAATGAAGCTGTTACTTGTATAGAAACCATTTCGTTTATAAAATTCAACAGCTCTCATATTCTTAGCAAAAACGCTCAATCTCAGAGTCTGATGTTTTTGTTTTACATAGTCCAGTAACAGTTTGCCTATACCATTCGAACGATGATTTGAATCAACAAATAAACCTTCTATATAATCACCATTTTAGCCTATAAAACCAGTTATTGAATCATTGTATAGGTTAATAGAGTTTATGTAATTTAGATTTGTTATATATCGCGCATACGCGTACCTTTGCAACATGAATTACCACGACCATAAAGACAACAGCAAAAGTTTCCGTGCCTTGACGGGAGTTAGC
>NZ_NFKD01000088.1:0-13196 GCF_002160215.1 Bacteroides sp. An19
GCGGGCTATCTGACGAAGAACAGGAGCGGAAAGGACCAAAAAATCGCCCAAAGCACACACGAAAACGGATACATCAAGCCAAGAAAAACTTTTTGGAGAAATTCAAAACAGCTTCTGAAAGGTTCAGTATCTGTTTCAGGCTGTCTGGATTGATAACGCAACCCAATCAGAAACTCCAACTGTTTTGATTACTTTTGGAATTTGATTACTAAATTAATTAGATGCCCATCACATTTTTCTTTGATTAATTCAAAACAGTCTCCAAGGAGTGGGGGAAAATTATACACCTTAATATCAATGCCCAAATGAAAGAACCATGGGGTATGCATGTGAAATCTATATACAGAAGAAGGTTTTTCCGTAGATTTTTCCTACATTTGCATACTCAAACCAAAAAAAGAATGCCATGAATTTTATCGGAATCATTCCTGCAAGATATGCATCAACTCGTTTTCCTGCCAAGCCGCTGGCATTGTTGGGAGGAAAACCGGTTATTGAACGAGTGTATGAACAAGTATACGGTGTATTTGATGATGTATACGTGGCCACTGACGACGAGCGCATCGAAGCTGCTGTTAAGTCGTTTGGTGGAAAAGTTGTAATGACCTCTGCTGCGCACCGGAGCGGAACAGACCGTTGTGCGGAAGCTTACCGGAAAGTGGGAGGAGAATTCGACGTAGTAGTCAATATCCAAGGCGACGAACCTTTCGTCCAACCTTCGCAGCTGAAAACTCTCAAGGCCTGTTTTGACGACCCTGCTACACAGATAGCTACGCTGGTGAAACCCTTTAATGCGACAAATGGATTGGATGCACTGGAAAATCCCAATTCGCCCAAGGTTGTGGTAGGGAGAAATGGTAATGCTTTGTACTTCAGTCGTTCCATCATTCCTTTCCTGCGTGGGAAAGACCGCCAAGAATGGTTATCCTCGCATACATACTACAAACACATCGGACTGTATGCTTATCGCTCTCAGGTACTGAAGGAAATTACAGTCCTGCCCCAGTCCCCGCTAGAACTGGCCGAATCGCTGGAACAACTACGCTGGTTGGAAAACGGATACGTCATCAAAGTGGGTATCAGTGATGTAGAAACAATAGGCATAGACACCCCGCAAGACTTGGCTCGTGCCGAGAAGTTCTTGCAAGAACATTTCCAACAGCTATGAGTCTTGACAGAACAACAGCTCCTGAAATACGCCAGATAGAGCATTTCTCGATACCGGAACCCGAACGTTACGTGCTGCGTAACGGCATCCCAGTGAACATCATGCAGGTGGGCGATGAAGATGTCATCCGTTTTGACCTGCTGATGAAGGGTGGGCAATGGAACCAAGAGCAACCTTTACAAGCAATGTTTACCAACCGTATGTTACGCGAGGGTACTCGCTTATTGACATCGGCGCAAATAGCGGAACGTTTGGACTATTATGGTGCGTGGCTCGATTTGTCTTCATCGGTCAACTATGGTTTTATCACGCTATATTCGTTGGGTAAGCACTTTCCACGCACTGTTGAGGTGGTGGCTTCGATGGTGAAAGAACCTGTATTCCCGGAAAAAGAACTTTCGGTCATCGTCAATGCCAATAAACAGCAGTTCCGGGTGAATGCCCGTAGGGTGGACGTGATGGCCCGTAAACGATTGAATCGTGCTCTTTTTGGCTCTACACACCCATTGGGAAGATACGCTGAATTGGACGACTACGACCACATCACTCGAGACGCATTGGTGCGTTTTTATCGTACCTATTATCATTCAGCTAATTGTTCGATGTACGTATCAGGCAAAGTAACTCCCGAGATATTGCGTTGTATCGAACAGCATTTCGGTGAAACATCTTGGGGCGAAAGTTCGCACACAGCTACCTTTGAGCAATATTTACCCGATACGGAGAACTGTCGCCGCCTCTTTGTGGAAAAAGACGATGCTCTTCAAAGTTCGTTGAAGATGGGTGCCTTCTCGCTTCCCCAGCAGCATCCCGATTACCTGAAGCTACGCGTGCTGGTCACACTGTTTGGCGGTTATTTCGGGAGTAGGCTGATGTCGAACATCCGCGAAGAAAAAGGATACACTTATGGAATAGGTGCCGGACTGGTCAATTATCCAGGAATAGGCGTGCTGGGCATCAGTACTGAGGCTGCCAACGAATATATAGAGCCAATCATTACCGAAGTATTCAAGGAAATGGATCGCCTATGCTCGGAAAAGGTGTCTTCCGAGGAATTGGAGATGGTGCGCAATTATATGCTCGGCGACATGTGCCGCTCTTATGAAGGTGCGTTCTCACTTTCCGATGCATGGATATTTATCGAAACCACCGGATTGGCAAACGATTTCTTTGAACGCTCCCTGGAGGCTATTCGTGAAGTAAGTACCGATGAAATCCTGTCGTTGGCACAAAAACATTTTTGCAAAGAAAACTTAATAGCAGTAGTAGCAGGTAAAAAAGTGTAATGAAATTGTCACGGCTGGTTGAAAAAAACTAATTTTGGACGATTTAAACAAATAAGTAGAATAAGCATGAATAAATATATAGGATTATTTTGTGCCTTTTTGGCCATGGGGAGCCTGTGCGCTTCCGCCCAAATGTCGTTGGGTTACTATAAATTCAAGGACGGGTCGGAATACACTGGTGAACTGAAGAGCCGTCGCCCGAACGGCAAAGGAAAAACCGTATTCAAAAACGGAGATATCTATGAAGGGGAATATGTGAAAGGCAAACGACAGGGAACGGGAACCTATACTTTCGCCGATGGGGAAAAATACGTAGGTGAATGGTTCGAAGACCAGCAGCATGGCAAAGGTACTTATTACTTTATGAATAACAACCGCTACGAAGGAATGTGGTATCAGGATTTTCAGGAAGGCGAAGGTACGATGTACTATTACAACGGTGACAAATATGTAGGTTCCTGGCACCACGACAAACGGAACGGCAAAGGCATTTATACTTGGAGCGGAGGTGCCAATTATGACGGAGAGTGGAAAAACGACCTGAAGGACGGATCCGGTGTGATGATTTGGGAAGATGGTTCAAAATATGAAGGACAGTGGAAGAGTGGCGAGCGCGACGGGCAAGGTACTTTCTATTATACTAATGGCGACAAATACGTGGGCGATTGGGTACGTGATGTACAGCACGGCAAAGGCGTGTATCACTTTCAGAACGGTGAAACATACGAAGGGGATTACGTGGATGGCGAACGGACCGGAACAGGAACCTACACCTATCCGAATGGAGACAAGTACGTGGGTCAGTTCAAGAACGGCAAACAGGAGGGAACAGGAACATTTACTTGGCAGAACGGTGCCGTGTACGAAGGTGAGTGGGAAAACAACCAACGCTCTGGACACGGACATTACAAATGGGGTAACGGTGACGAGTATGAAGGCGAATGGAAGAACAATGTTGCCGAAGGGCAAGGAGTGCTTCACATGCAAGACGGCTCAGTATATACCGGAAGTTTTGCAGGAGGCAAGGAGCACGGCAAGGGCACAATTGTCAACAAAGACGGTTCGCGCTTTGAAGGCTTTTTTAAGCATGGTAAGAAAGACGGAGCTTTTGTGGAAACCGATGCGCAAGGAAATGTGACACGCCAAGGCACCTTCCGTAACGGACGGTTGCTGAATGCGGCAGACAAGAAGTAGTAACCGGCATGGCTATGATGTATCCAGACAATACGCATATAAGTATTAAAAACATTTAGAAACTGCTTTGGATTTATCGTGTGTTGATTGGGGAGGAGAGACGCAAAATCTTGTGTCTTTACTATGAGGAAGATAGTGAGGGGTATCTGACGAAGAACAGAAACGGAAAGGACCCCCAAATTACCTAGAGCACACACGAAAACGAATACATCAAGATGAGAAAAACTTTTTGGAGAAATTCGAAATAGTTTTTTACCATATTTGTATGCCGATTCAAGGATTATGATAAAACCAGGGAGAATGGTTGGCTATAACTCCCAAACGCATTAACGGAAAAATAGAATAAAGAATGAGAATCATCGGAAATTTATTGTGGTGGCTCTTTGGCGGACTGGAAGCCGCAATCGGATATTTTACAGGCAGCCTGGCTATTGCCTGTACCATCATCGGTATACCGGTTGCCTTGCAAACATTCAAGATTGGGCTGCTCTGCCTGTGGCCTTTCGGTGCAGAAGTAAAGGATACGGAATCACCTATGGGATGCATTCGTATCCCACTCAACCTGTTATGGATTATTTTCGGTGGGCTAATGGCATGGATTATGCACATTTTCTTTGGCTTATTGCTTTTCATCACTATTATCGGCATCCCTTTTGCCAAACAACATTTCAAGATGGCAAAGTTATCCTTGGCGCCGTTTGGCAAAGATGTGTCACTCAATCTATGAATACAATGATGGATTTAACATTACTTACCGAAAAAGTTCGCGCTGTGGCTATCGAGGCTGGTGCATTTATCCGTGAAGAACGGAAGAAATTCGACTGGAATGCTGTCGAGAAGAAACACGCACACGACTATGTGTCATACGTAGATAAGGAGTCAGAGAAACGTCTCGTATCCAGTCTCAATGAATTACTTCCAGAAGCAAGTTTCATTGCAGAAGAAGGAAGTGTGCCTCAAAACGAAAATGCGCCATATTGTTGGCTGGTTGACCCGCTGGACGGCACCACTAACTTCATTCACAACAATGCTCCCTATTGCGTCAGCATTGCTTTGCGTGACCAAAAGGAATTGCTACTGGGCGTGGTTTACGAAATCACACATGACGAATGTTATTGGACCTGCAAAGGATCCGCTTCGTACTTGAACGGAAACAAGATACACGTGTCACAAGTAAACGCATTGGAAGATGCTTTTATTGCCTTAGGCTTTCCTTACGACTCGGACGCTTACAAGCCCATAGCCATACATTTGGTCGACCGCCTTTATGGGTACGTAGGAGGATTGCGTCTGATGGGGGCTGCAGCAGTCGAGTTGTGTTATGTGGCAGCTGGACGCTTTGAGGCTCGTATTGAGGCTTTTCTGGGACCGTGGGACATTGCAGCAGGTGCTCTCATCCTGCAAAACGCAGGAGGCCAGGTAACCGACTTCAAGGGAGGAAATACGTACCATTCCGGACGGCAAGTCCTGGCTTCCAACGGTAAAACACACACCGAATTGTTGAATATCCTTGGCGAGTGGTAAAATACTTCCGCTTTGTTGGCTTATTTCCAACTTTTTTTGTATGTTTGTGTCACCAAAAAAGAAAGGACATGAACATATCAGAGATAATAGAGTTTCTGAAACAACTGGCGGCGAACAACAACCGAATTTGGTTTCAGGAACATAAGGCGGAATATTTGCATGTACAGGAAATGTTTAACGAACTGCTTGCCGCGCTTATCGCACGTATCGCTGTGTTCGATAAAAGCGTGGCACATGTCCGTCCGCAAGATTGTACTTACCGCATTTACCGCGACATTCGTTTCTCCTCAGACAAGTCGCCTTACAAGCGGCACATCGGTGGATATATTAATGCCAAAGGCAAAAAATCAAATCATTGTGGTTATTACATCCACTTGGAGCCAGGTAATTGCATGTTGGCAGGAGGTAGCTGGTGTCTGCCGGCAAATGTGCTGAAGGCCGTCCGGCAGTCGGTGTACGACAACATTGACGAATTCCGCGCCATTGTAGAAGCCCCTGCTTTCAGACGGTATTTCCCCGTTATCGGCGAAAAGCACTTGAAAACCCTGCCAAAAGGATTTCCCAAAGACTTTCCTTATCCCCAGTATCTCTGTTGTAAGGATTATTCGGTGTCTTATCGGGTATCAGACAACTTTTTTGAAGTTCCCGATTTTTTGGAACAGACTGCTGAAGTGTTTAGGCAAATGAAGCCTTTTGCTGATTTTACTAACCTTACGATAGACGATTTTGAGTAATTTCTATTATCAAACCTTATAAAACGATACGACTATGGTTGTCGACAAACTGGAAAACATGGAAAAATATGTGTCGTTGAACCCGCTGTTCGCCGATGCATTGGCTTTTTTGAAAGCAACCGACCTAAATGCCCACGAATTGGGCAAAATGACTCTGAAAGAAGGTGAACTCACCGTCAACTTTTCGCAAACCCGTCCAAAAACGAAAGAAGAGGCGAAGCTGGAGACCCACAACAACTTTATCGACATTCAAATCCCGCTTTCGGGAGTGGAGCTGATGGGTTACATGCCGCGCACCGACTTGCCCGAAGAAGAATACAATGCGGAAAAAGATATTACCTTCTATAAGGGCTTGGCACCTGACTACCTGACCGTGAAGCCAGGCATGTTCGCCATTTTCTTTCCTGAAGACGCGCATGCGCCCGGCGTAACCCCCGATGGAGTGAAAAAAATTATCATAAAAGTAAAAGCAAACAGATTAAAAGGCTAATACCATGGACGAAGAATTGAATATCATTAAGAACGACCCTTGGCTGGAACCATACAAGGATGCCATCACAGGCAGACACCAGCATGCCATTGACAAGGAAAAGGAACTGACTGGAAAGAAGACCCTGGCAGACTTCGCTACTGGGCATCTTTATTTTGGACTTCATCACACCGAAAAAGGATGGACTTTTCGCGAGTGGGCTCCCAATGCTACTGCTATCTACCTTATCGGTGATTTCAACGGCTGGCAGGAACAACCCAAGTTCAAATTGAGGAAAGTAAAGAATAGTGGAAACTGGGAAATCAATCTGCCGGAAAAAGCCATGAAGCACGGCGACCTGTACAAGCTGAAAGTGTATTGGGAAGGCGGATGTGGCGAACGCATTCCTGCGTGGGCTACCCGTGTGGTGCAGGATGACGAAACCAAAATATTCAGTGCGCAGGTGTGGAACCCAAGCAAACCTTACAAGTTCAAGAAAAAAGTCTTCAATCCCAATATCTCGCCCCTGATGATTTACGAATGCCACATCGGTATGTCGCAGGACGCTGAGAAAGTGGGCACATACAACGAATTCCGCGAAAATGTGCTTCCGCGTGTGGTAAAAGACGGTTACAACTGTATTCAAGTCATGGCCATTCAGGAACATCCTTATTATGGAAGTTTCGGCTATCACGTATCAAGCTTTTTTGCACCTTCTTCCCGTTTCGGAACGCCTGAAGAACTGAAGCAACTTATCGACACAGCTCACCAAATGGGCGTGGCAGTCATCATGGACATTGTGCACTCTCATGCCGTAAAGAATGAAGTGGAAGGATTGGGCAACTTTGCCGGAGACCCTTGCCAGTATTTCTACCAAGGCGACCGCCGAGAGCATCCGGCTTGGGACTCGCTCTGCTTCGATTATGGAAAGAATGAAGTGCTTCACTTCTTGCTGTCCAATTGCAAGTACTGGCTGGATGAGTTCCATTTCGATGGGTTCCGGTTCGATGGTGTTACTTCGATGCTTTATTACAGCCACGGTCTGGGAGAGGCGTTCTGTAGCTATGAAGATTATTTCAACGGCCATCAGGACGACAATGCTATCTGTTACCTCACATTGGCAAACAAATTGATACATCAGGTGAATCCGCGTGCCATTACTATTGCTGAGGAAGTGTCGGGTATGCCGGGGCTGGCAGCACCCTTCGCCGATGGAGGCTACGGCTTCGACTATCGTATGGCAATGAACATTCCTGACTACTGGATAAAAATCATCAAGGAACGCCGTGATGAGGACTGGAAACCTTCCAGCATGTTTTGGGAAGTAACTAACCGCAGAAAAGATGAGAAGACCATCTCGTACTGCGAAAGTCACGACCAGGCATTAGTGGGTGACAAAACCATTATCTTCCGGTTGATAGACGCGGACATGTACTGGCATTTCCGCATCGGCGATGAAAACGGTACTGTAGAACGGGGTATCGCCCTGCACAAAATGATACGCCTGCTTACGGCATCTACCATTAACGGTGGATACTTGAATTTCATGGGTAATGAGTTCGGTCATCCGGAATGGATTGACTTCCCACGTGAAGGCAATGGTTGGTCGTATAAATATGCCCGCCGTCAGTGGCACCTGGTAGATGACCCAACTTTATGTTATCATTATCTGGGCGATTTCGACGCAGCCATGGTACACCTTATCGAAAGTGTAAAGAACATCCAGAAGACTGATGTCATAGAAGTATGGCACAATGATGGAGACCAAGTATTGGCTTACCGTCGGAAAGACCTGGTATTCGTATTTAATTTCAACCCGACCCGCTCGTTCACCGACTATGGATTTCTGGTTCCGAGAGGCGAATATCATGTGGTGTTGAATACAGACAGTAAGGAATTCGGTGGCTTTGGATTTGCTGATGATACAGTAGCCCATTTCACCTGCGCCGACCCGCTGTACGCGAAAGAAAAGAAAGAATGGCTTAAGCTCTACATTCCTGCCCGTTCGGCTGTAGTACTCAAACGCCAGAAATAAACTAAAGGAGGCGTGTCTGGGCAAGTTCCAAGGCACACCTCCTTATTTTACTAGAACCCCGTAGAGATATGAGTGAATACATCCATACCGCATACAAAAAAACTGCTCGCATACAGACTGTCGTATGCGGTCTTCTTTTTTCTGCATTTAGCTTTACCTACCTATATGTCTTCCAGAGCGATATCCTGGAAGCGTTGCATTTTTCATTAGCTCACGGCAAAACACATTTTGCCCCTTTGGCAAGTGCTATTATCATCACCGTTATTTTATTGTTACTGCGCTGGGGTGTCAACAGCCTGCTAGGCTTGAAGGGTAATGTGCGTGCTTTATCTTATTTTCCTTCCTGCCTTATTTTAGGCGCATTGACCGATGTGGGAAAAGATGTCTACACTGGCGGTTACCATACTTTCTGGGGCTGGATGCTCCCGCTTGTACTGATGATTTACATTGCAGTGGCATATTGGCTGCGCCGTATCTTCCGCAATCAGCTAAATCACGAAAACAATCCTATCATCCTTATGAATTGCAATATACTGATAGTGATAGTACTCTGTTTGATGGCTGCGCTTATCGGAAATACCAATCGTGCTTTCCATCACGAACTGGAAGCCGAACATCATTTACGTTTACGGCAGTATCAGCAAGTCTTAAAGGCAGGAGAAAAATCGCTGGATGCTTCCCGGACGTTAACCGTACTTCGTTCAATAGCTCTCTCTCATACCGGTGAGCTGGGCAAACGCCTTTTTACTTTCCCGCAGCATTACCGATCTGGCGGATTATTTTTTGCCGATGACTCCACTCAGACCTATCGCTATACTAACGATTCCATCTATTACCTGCTAGGCGTACGGCCATATGCAGGCGAAAAGTGGCTGACTTTCTTGCAAAACATCTGCTACAAAGGTACGGGAAAATACACAGCTCTAGATTATTATCTCTCGGCTCTATTGCTCGAAAAAGATTTGGATACGTTTGTTAAGGCTGTGAATGACCTCTATGAAATTGAGGAGGAGCTGCCTCGCCATTACAGCGAAGCCCTGTTGATTTATCGAGACTCACATCCCGAATACCCAGTGCAAATAACCGACAGCACCTTGGTCAAACGTTACATTACATACAGGGAACGTCAAGTTGGATTCACCTCATACACAGAGGAACGGAATAGAATGCGCCGTGAGTTTGGCGACACCTATTGGTGGTACTTCGACTACCAGGAATAACCAGATTCGTACTTGTAGAAATTCAAAATAGTTTCTTAATCCTCAAACAGAGCAATAAGAGAGTATTTTTAATTTTTCCGATAAATTTGTTTAGCGGATATGATCAATGTATGATTGAAAGGTTCAGTATCTGTTTCAGACTGTCTTCCTTTTACGTTCTCCATTCCAAGAAAGTACGGTTTTGGGACGGAAACTATAAAAGGTAACCATACTATTTTCCGCCACGACAATTTTATCGGCTGTTTTTCAGCCGATAAAATAAAATAATAGTCCGTTAAGAATTCAACATATCGGCTAGGCGGCTTCTGCCACTATGCCAAATAGTTCTTTGATAAGTTTAGCATTAAAAGTTCTGTTCGGTTTCAGACCGGACTTGCTAAAAATTCTTTTGAGCATGTAAATATTACTCAGATAGGCCTTTAGCAGTCCAATGGAAAGCGAGGGATAGTATCGTTGGCGCATGACCTTTGCGGCGTTTACCGAGGCCAGTGAAGCATTGAAAGCGAAGTCAAGTTTCCTCAAGTCTCTTGCCTGACAATCATTGAGTCCGGTAAACTGCTTGGAATCCCGAAAGCAAAACTCGATCTGGAATCGTGTACGGTAGTATTCGATGATGTCTTTGGCCGCCATGTCAAGGTCGGTGGAGAAATAGATTTTATGTCCTCCCGATTCCGGATAATGAACCACGACTTTGATGTTTCGTTTCATTGCCTTTGAATAGGCCTTGACTGAGTAAGCCCTTCCTCCTTCGATGTCGAGAATCTCGCAACGCTGAAGGTCGAGTTTCTCAAAATCAATCTTCTCGCCTTTGATACGCGGCCGTCCCCGCTTGCCTGTGCGGACACCGTCATGCGCATACCACAAGGCGGCGTCATCACGCAGGCGGCTGATGACATGGAATCCCAACAGGCAGGCTTCACCCACGAACTTCGCCTTTGAGAACCAGGCGTCCGCAACGACATAACGTGTTATGCGAAGCAGCTTGTCCTTGTATTTGCGGAGCACGTCAAGATACCAGTCCACAAGATTGTAATCTTCGCCTTGCTTTTCCAGATACGCCTTGTCCGGCGTCTGTTCCGCACGCAGCATCATGCAGTCCCGACTGTCAATGTCGACAATGCCAATGCCGAGAATTTCCAGTCCCCGTTTCACCTGAGAAGCACATCCCGACCAGAACTTGCCGATGCAGTATGTGTACATTGTTGATTATCAATAGCATAGCACTCTAAAAGGTACAACCAGCAGATTGACAAGTATCTGAGAATGTGCAAGTTAGTGATTTTTAGAACCATTCTCGGCTTGTACCTCCATTTTGGAAAGTAAAAGTAAGTGTAATTTCTTGAATATCAAAATGTGCGGTACAAAAACTTGTGAAAAATGGCGTTTTTTGATGAGAAAAGGTACAAAAATGGCTCTGAAACAAGGGGGGACATTATGATTATTTTGCGAAATATTCTGTCTTCAACCAATAGGCATAAATTGGGTCCTGGAACGAGATTTCACCGGCCTTATTATCCAATATGTCATTCTTGATAAGGGCTGCCTTTGAGCGGGATATTGAAGTCGTTGAAGATATTTGATAGCGATGCATCACTTCAGTTGAACTGAGGGCCTTTTCTCCGGCTATAAGGTTAATATTGTTTAGTTGCTGTGTGGTCAGTGTTTCGGTGATTGTTACAAACAACAGCCTTATGTGGCAGCGGTCGCTATTTCTTAAGATTGTCCGAGTAGTAATATTTTGAACAGAAAAAGAAGTATTATTTCTTTTATTGTTCAAAATATTACTATATTTGCAGTATGGACAGGCAATTAAATGAAATAGGAACCATTCCAGTAACGACTTCAATCATTGAATCGTTATATCCAGAACTTAAGTCTGCTGACAAGAAAGTAACCTGGCTCGAAAAGCAAGGGATTATCATCAGATTGAAGCGAGGACTTTATGTGATCAACCCCGAATATTCAGGAAAGACCCTATCGAGTGAGTTGATAGCCAATCATCTCTATACACCTTCGTATATTTCAATGTCTACTGCACTACGATATTATGGACTTATCCCCGAGGCTGTATATGTTCATCAATCAATGACGGTAAAGCATTCGCGTAGCTTTCAAACTCCGGTCGGCTGTTATGACTACAAACATATCTCAAAAATAGCATTTCCAATAGGAGTAAGGAGTATGTATAAGGATAATTATGCTTTTCTTATTGCATCACCGGAAAAGGCTTTGTGTGATTTGATTGCCAATTCCTCGCAGGTCAATCTTCGCTATATGAAAGATGTGGAAACATATCTTGAACAGGATATTCGTATGGATATGGATGAGTTCAATAAGATGGATAAAACCATATTCGAAGACTACATAAAAGTTGGCAAAAAGGCCGATTCAATTTCGACACTTTTAAAATTCTTAAGACGATGAAAAATGAAATATTCGACAATATGCTCTCCCGTTATGATTTAACAACAGAGCAACAGAAGAGAAACGCTATATTTGAAGTGAACCAACAAGTGATACTTGCTGGCTTGTATGCCGGAGGCTTTTTTGAGTCGGCGGCTTTCTATGGTGGAACTTGCTTGAGAATCTTTCATGGCTTACAGCGTTTCAGTGAGGATATGGATTTTTCATTGCTTACGCAAGATGATAAGTTCGATTTTACGAAATACTTTCCTGCTATCGTTGATGCTTTTACAATGGTAGGCCGTGAGGTTGAAATAAAGAAAAAAGACAAGAGGAATTTCGGAAAGGTCGAATCGGCATTTCTTAAAGATAATACCGATGTGTATGATGTGACTTTCCAAACAGAGAAATCTATAAAGATAAAGATAGAAGTAGATACTTGCCCACCGTTGAACTTCAAGACGGAACAGAAGCTATTGCTTCAGCCATATTCATTTATGACCCGTTGTTTTACACTTCCCGACTTGTTTGCAGGCAAGATGCACGCCTTAGTATATCGTGCGTGGAAGAACAGAGTAAAAGGTCGTGATTGGTACGACTTTGAATGGTATGTACGCCATAATATTCCACTTGATTTTGCTCATTTGGCAGAACGATGCAAGCAGTTCAACAATGAGAATATCACTCCAGAGTTATTCAAGGAGAAACTCATTGAGCGTCTCTCTTCAGCTGATATAAAACAAGTGAAAGAAGATGTATTGCCTTTCGTGCGCAATCCAAAAGAACTTGATATTTGGTCAAATGATTATTTCGTGCAGTTGGCCGGGATGGTAAGAATGGAGTAATGCGGCATTTTTTATTCTAGTTGTTAAACTTTATATACAACTCAATATTCCAGATATTTTTCTCTGAATTTAGCATAATGGGAGGATAACTTATCATGATTCTCCCCACTTTTACAAATGTCGTCAATATGCAAGATTTTTATATTAGAGTTTATGTAATTTAGATTTGTTATATATCGCGTATACGCGTACCTTTGCAACATGAATTACCACGACCATAAAGACAACAGCAAAAGTTTCCGTGCCTTGACGGGAGTTAGCCATGAACAGTTTTGTGCGCTTCTCCCTTATTTCGAGGCTGCGCATGAGGACTATTTG
>NZ_NFKD01000089.1:0-12488 GCF_002160215.1 Bacteroides sp. An19
GAATGGTACCCAAAATAGGAACCGCCGTATGCCGAACGGCACGTACGGTGGTGTGAGAGGTCGGTAAACATGAAAATAGGAGATAAACACCTATGATTAGTGTTTACCTCCTACTCGATTTGTCTGGCAGGTGTATGGCGGAAATAGACACAAAAAAAACGATATTCATCTTTTTATGAATACCGCCGACTTCCGAAAGAACCCCCATAATAGGGTTCTTGTTTCATCATCATTCAGTTGTTTGTGTTTCTGTTATCCTTTCTTTCTCTTTTTACCTCAAAGCAATTCATCTAATTCCTATTGAATCTAATTCCTGAAAACTTACCTTATTACTAATACCTAAAAAACAAAAACATCTAATACCTTAAATCTAATACCTTTTTGCTTTGAATTGTTTACCTTAATCTAATACCTTTAGTTTTTGTATATGTCATCTAATACCTATTAGTTAATGCTTATTGGTTTCACAACCACGATGCAAAGGTATAGCTTTTTTGTGTTTCTGCAATAGACAGAAAGGATTTATTATAAAAAATGCAATATTTCTTGATGTAAATCATGTCGTATTTATTCTGATATGCCGTAAATAGCATATTCGTGTACGGAAACGGCAATAGTGTGCGCGATAACGATTGTTTTTTATAGCTGAAATGATAGATTTATCCTTGATGAATGAACATGATGAAAACATAACTTCAATGTTGCTTTTTAGGGTGAAATGTTAAATTTATCTTTCAGCTTTAAGATACGTTGGTTACTGCTGCCGCGGAATTCCAGATAGGGAGAATATAATGCTTGTTCGAATTTCCCGTCTACCAATACGTCGATATAGTCGAGGATTGGTCGGCGGAGAGGGTCGGCAAGTAATGTTTCGTAGGTGTATCCGGTGTAACACCAGATATTTAGTTTGGTATATTCATGGAATTTCCGGATAACCGGCAGAAATTCTTTGGGATTGTAGAAAGGGTCTCCTCCAGAGAATGTGATGCCGTCCAGCAGCGGATTGGCGTTAATCTGGTCAATCATTGTTTTGATTGCCGTTTCTGTCAAAGGAAACCCAGCTGACGGATTCCACGATTCAGGATTGTGGCATCCTTTGCAACGGTGGCTGCATCCGGCAAGGTAGATGGAAAAGCGGATGCCTTCACCGTCGACAATGGTTTCGGGATATGTGTAGAGGTAATGGAGCACTTTTTTAATGATGTTTTACTCGGTCGCGTTCTTCGGCACGTTTGGCAGAATTCCAACTGTTTAAGTCCCCGGTCAGATAACCTGTGATGCGGCGCATGCGGAGGATGTTCTCGCTGTTGCAGATGGGGCATTTGTCGTAGATTACCCCCCGGTATCCGCAGTTATGGCATGTGTCTACCGGATGGTTGATAGAACCGTAGCCGATGCCTTCATCGTGCATCACTTTGACAATCTTGGCAATGGCGCGCACATTCTTTTGCGCTTCGCCGTCCAGTTCCACATACGTGATGTGTCCACCCCGTGTCAAGGCGTGAAACGGTGCCTCGCATTTGATTTTCTCAACGATGCTGATGGGTTCTTTCACGTCTACGTGGAACGAGTTGACGTAATAATCACGGTCTGTCACACCGGGAATAATGCCGTATTTCTTGCGGTCGATACGGGTGAAACGTCCGGAAAGCCCTTCTGCAGGCGTGGCGAGTATCGAGTAGTTCAGTCCATATTTCTGTTTGAATTCGTCTGCTACCCGGTTCATTTCCTCTATTGCCTCGTATAAGGTGTTCCATGCTTTGCGGTTATGCCCGTGCCCTGTGCCGTAAAGTGCGGTCATGGCATTGTGTCCGCCGATAAAGCCGATGCCTAACGTGCCTTGTTTCAATACGTCGCCCACTTCATCGTTCGGATTCAGTTTGCCTCCTCCTTTCCATACATCGTTGCTCATCATGAACGGGAACTGGCGGGCAAGGGCGGTCCGCTGGTATTGGTAGCGGACATACAGTTGTTCTCCGATAAATTCCGACATGCGGTGCACCGATTGCAGGAACAGCTCTTTGGCGTGTTGTTCGATGGCCTCCTGGCTTTGGTTTCCCGGTGTGCGCTCTGCTTCCCGGCGTGCTTCGATGGCAAGGCGGGGCAGGTTCATTGTGGTAAACGAAAGGTTTCCCCGTCCCAGACTGGTCTTTTCGCCGTTCAGGTTTTCGAATACACGGGTGCGGCATCCCATGGTGGCAAGCTCGTAGCGGTATCGCTTCGGGTCGTTCGGATTCCATTTCTCGTTTTGGTTGAACGGGGTGTCTAAGAACATGAAGTTCGGGAAAAGGGCTTTCGCCGTAGTGCGGCATGCTTTCAGAAACAAGTCAAAGTTGGGTGCCTCGAAAGTCATTCCGCCGTTCAGTGCTGCTTCAAAGTCGGTCATTGCTTTCTGATAATCGGCATCCGAGTAGGATACCCCGTCTTTTATCTTGAATATCTGGATGGGGAATACCGGCACTTCGCCTTGCGTGCCCAGTCCTTCAACGGTGGCTTGGAGCAGTTCTTCGATGACCATCCGTCCTTCGGGAGAAGTGTCCGTTCCGTAATTGATGGAACTGAATACCACTTGGTTCCCGCCTCGCGAGTGCATGGTGTTCAGGTTGTGGATAAATCCTTCCATAGCCTGATGCGTGTCTTTCCGCACTTGCTTGTGGGCGGAGTGCAGGATGTGCGCCGATTCTTCTTCGGTGAGGAAGCAGCCTTCGTTTTCCAGCGCTGTAAGGAAAGCCTTTTGGGCTTTTGTGTCCGGTTCTATCGAAGTCAGGTGTTTGCGTACGTGTTCCGTCAGGGCTTTTTCGTCTATCGGCGTACCTTTCATTTCCATATAGAAAGCAATGTCCGTTACAATCGCTTTCTGATAGCTTTTCAATACGCCTTTTGCCATGAAGAAGTCGAATGCCGGAATCGCTTGCCCTCCGTGCTGCTCGTTCTGGTTGGTCTGGAAGATAATGGTAGCCAGTGTAGCATAGCTTTGGATAGACTGGGGCGTGCGGATGCTTCCGTTCTTGGTATGGAATCCCCGTTCGAATAGGTCTTCCAAGTCATATTGGATACACGTGGTGGTTTTGGTGGGATAATAATCCAGGTCATGAATATGGATATCCCCCATGCGGTGCGCTTCGGCATATGGTTTGGGCAGCAGGTATTTATACGTGTAGTCTTTGGTGACTTCCGAGGCAAAGGTCATCATCTGTCCGGCAGGCGTATGGCTCGACATGTTGGCGTTGCTCAGGTTCACGTCGTTCTTGTCTATTGCCACGATGCCGTCCATGATGTGTTTCATCTGTGTTTTGCGCTCGCGTTCGGTATTGCGCCACTGGCGGTAGATGATGTATTTCTTCGCTACTTCGGGCTGCACTTTCATCAGTTCGTTTTCTACGAGGTCTTGGATTTCCTCTACATTTAATGTTGGATGTTCGAAATGTGAAATAACCCGCTGGGTGATTTCATCAATCAATGCTTCTTGGCATTCCAAGCCTGTAGCCTGGAATGCTTTCCCGATGGCATTCGAGATTTTGGATGCCGAAAAGTCTTCCCGCTTTCCGTCCCGTTTGATAATGCAAATGTCTGCAGTATTCATACGTCTGTGTTTTTAAGTGAAACATAAATTCTGTTTTTCCGTGGCAGGTCTTCTGACTGATTCCTCTCTGCAGACGCCTTCCCACCTGTTCGAGGCAGTGGCTGCATTTGCATGTCCCGAGTTTTGGAAATCACAGCAGCGGGTACTGTTGCCGATGTGCGCGGCATTCCCTATTGAAACTTTTTTGTTACCATAAGAAAAACATTTGCAAAGGTAGTGATTTGGCACATTTCTCAAAATGTACTTTTGCTGAGGTTGTCTAAATTGAATAACTTCTGAAAATAAAAATGCCGATTTAGTGGTTTGTATCGCTGTTTATTGGAAAACTTAATTTATAATGAATGTTTCTTGTTTGACATTCTGATTTTTTTTGTTAAGCCACATTCCCGGTATTGGCCCGGCTCGTCAGTGAAGGTTTTCTTTTAGCCAGTATGATTGCAGAACGAAGATAGGTTTCAATAGCAGTTCATGTATCTGCAATTGCCAATGTATATATATTCTCGCGGCACAAGGGAGGTCAAATTATATTGGTAAAGCTCATTTAATCCTGTATGAAACAGACAATGCCTGTATGCATAAACAGAAGCACAGGCTGATACTTTTTAAATATTACTTCAGAAATTTGTCAATTTGGAATATTCTTGATAACTTTCGCCGTCTTTTTTCAAAGAACTGATAAAACTTACGAACTTAAAAACTCAAGAACTCGTATATATGATGGAAAAAACTTGGAGATGGTTTGGGAAGAAAGATAAGATTACACTTCCCATGTTGCGCCAAATCGGCGTAGAAGGTATTGTGACAGCACTTCATGAAGTGCCCAACGGTGATATATGGACCGAGGAGGCTATTAATGACTTGAAGTCGTACATCGAATCGTACGGGTTGAGATGGTCGGTAGTGGAAAGCTTGCCGGTGTGCGAGGCTATCAAATATGCCGGTCCGGAACGCGACCAGCTGATTGAAAACTATAAGGTGAGCCTTGCCAATCTGGGCAAATGCGGCGTGAAGACGGTATGTTATAATTTTATGCCGGTCATCGACTGGGTGCGTACCGACTTGCAGCATCCGTGGGCAGACGGTTCCAGTTCGTTGTATTTCGACCGCGTACGTTTCGCTTATTTCGATACGATGATTCTGAAACGCAAAGGTGCCGAGGCGGACTATACGGAAGAAGAACTGCGCAAGGTGGCTGAACTGGACAAAGTGATTACCGAAGCCGAGAAAGACGAACTGATTGATTCGATTATCGTGAAGACACAGGGATTCGTAAACGGAAATATCAAGGAAGGCGACAAGAATCCGGTGGCTATTTTCCGCAACCTGTTGGCATTGTATGACGGAATCGACCGTGCTGCGTTGCGTGAAAACATGCGTTATTTCCTGGCTGCCATTATGCCGGTATGCGAAGAATACGGCGTGAATATGTGTGTGCATCCCGATGACCCTCCTTTCCAGATTCTGGGCTTGCCGCGTATTGTGACCAATGAAGAGGATATTGCTTGGTTCTTGAATGCTGTAGACAATCCGCACAATGGCTTGACTTTCTGTGCCGGTTCGCTCAGCGCAGGCGAGCATAACGATACGCGTGAATTGGCGAAGAAGTTTGCTTCGCGTACGCATTTTGTACATCTGCGCAGTACGGCGGCTATGCCGGGCGGCAATTTTATCGAAAGTTCGCACTTGGAAGGTCGTGGTCATGTAATCGACTTGATTCGTATTTTCGAACAAATAAAGCCGGGGCTTCCGATGCGTGTAGATCATGGGCGCACGATGTTGGGCGATGAAGACAAAGGCTACAATGCCGGTTATTCGTTCCACGGCCGTATGTTGGCTTTGGCACAGGTAGAAGGCATGATGGCTGTAGTGGAAGACGAGATGAAACGGAATATTAAAGTGGAATATTGATTATTTTTGAAACGCAGATTTTCGCAGATTAACGCAGGTTCATTTTAAATTATTATATTTGCGAAAATCTGCGTTAATCTGCGTTTCAATTAAAATAACGGCATGAAGAAGGTTTGTTCACATAAGGCAGGCAGTATCCGGTTCCGTCGGTGGAGCCGGAAGGGGTATGCCGTGTTCGTGAGTCTGCGCATTGTTGTGACAATCGGGCATGTATGCCGGAGCATTGCCGATGCTGCATTGAGCAAGAACAAATCTTTTTCTGAGAACCGGGAACAGAGAACGTCCGTTGACGAGAGAATGGCGGAAGATGCTGTAGATGACGGGGGCGGAGGAATCTTAGTGTCCGCATCTCAGGTTGTGAATGCCGTATTGTTTCTGGTCTTGATGCAGAGAGTGGTATCGGTTTCGGGTAAATCTGTTGTTTGTCCGGAGCGTTATATACCTTTATATAATATAGGAAGCGGAATGGGAAAGGCTCGCAAGCGGGTTTCTCTCATTCCGCTTTTAATGTTTTTTGAAACGCAGATTAGCGCAGATTTTCGCAGATATAATTATTTTTTTATTTGCGAAAATCTGCGCTAATCTGCGTTTCAACCTAAAGACTTATAAGCTCAAATGATAGAAAGAATTGAGAAAGCTGTTTACGAAGGGAAGCCGCTTCAGCCCGATGAGGTGCTGAGGGTTGCCGAAGAAACCCCGTTGGACGTGTTGTGTGAGGCGGCACATCGGATTACGGTGAGGTGTGCTTCACGGAAGTTTGATATGTGTTCCATTATCAATGCGAAATCGGGACGGTGTCCGGAGAATTGTAAATGGTGTGCCCAGTCTGCGTATTATGATACGGGCGTGCAGGTGTATGGTCTGGTGTCGGAAGAAGAATGCCTTCGTCATGCCCGGCTGAATGAAGTGCAAGGCGTGAACCGTTTCTCGCTGGTGACCAGCGGCAAGCGTCCTTCGGATAAGGAGATAAAGGTTTTGTGCGAGCGTTTCGCTTATTTGCGTATGCATAGTGGGATACATTTATGCGCTTCGTTGGGGCTTGCCGATGAGGCTCAGTTGCGTGCCTTACATGAGGCGGGCGTTACCCGTTATCATTGCAACCTGGAGACGGCGCCTTCTTATTTCGGGAATCTCTGCACCACCCATACGCAGGCAGAGAAAATAGAGACCATCCGGGCGGCGCGCCGCATAGGGATGGAAGTGTGCAGCGGAGGCATCATCGGGATGGGCGAGACGATGCGTCATCGGGTGGAATTGGCTTTTACGTTGCACGGATTGGATATACAGTCTATTCCACTTAACCTGTTGCAGCCGATAAAAGGGACGCCGTTGGAAAAAGTCGCTCCTTTATCGAAGGAAGAGGTATTGCGCACGGTGGCAATGTTCCGGCTGGTAAATCCCGAAGCTTATCTGCGCTTTGCCGGAGGGCGTTTAAGGTTAAGCGAGGCATGCGTGCGCCGTGCATTGTATGCCGGAATCAATTCGGCGATTGTGGGCGATTTGCTTACCACGCTGGGTTCGAAGGTACAAGAAGATGTAGAACGGATAAAAAATGCTGGTTATGAATGTTGATAAACTTGTTGATAAGTTCGACCGCGACCATTTGTGGCATCCTTACACATCGGCGGTCGACCCGTTGCCTACGTACAAGGTAAAACGGGCGGAAGGATGCGTGATAACATTGGCGGACGATACCCCGCTGATAGACGGCATGTCTTCGTGGTGGTGCGCCGTGCACGGATACAACCGCCCCGAACTGAATGAAGCTGTCGAAAGGCAATTGAAAGATATGGCACACGTAATGTTCGGCGGACTGACTCATGAGCCAGCCATTGCCTTAGGTAAGAAGCTGTTGCAGATAGTCCCGCCCTCGATGCGGCACATCTTTTATGCCGACAGCGGTTCGGTGGCTGTAGAGGTTGCGCTGAAAATGGCGGTGCAATACCAATATGCGATGGGACATCCCGGAAAGAGTAATTTTGTGACCATCCGTTCGGGATATCATGGAGATACGTGGAACGCCATGTCGGTGTGCGACCCGGTGACGGGAATGCACAGCCTGTTTGGTCCGGCATTGCCGGTACGCTGGTTCGCGCCGGCTCCCGAAAGCCGTTTCGGAGGCGAGTGGGACGAAAGCGATATCCTTCCGTTGCGGGAGATTATGGAAAAGCATCACGAAGAACTGGCAGGACTGATACTGGAACCCATCGTACAGGGTGCGGGTGGCATGCGTTTTTATCATCCGCAATACCTGCGCGAGGCGGCGGAGCTGTGCCGTGAATACGGTGTCCTGTTGCTTTTCGACGAGATAGCCACCGGTTTCGGGCGTACCGGAAAACTGTTCGCCTGGGAACATGCCGGCGTAGAGCCGGACATTATGTGCATCGGAAAGGCGCTGACCGGAGGGTATATGACATTCTCGGCGGTGCTTGCCAATGCAAGAGTGGCGGAAGGCATTTCATCGTGCGAGCCTCGTGTGTTTATGCACGGTCCTACGTTTATGGGCAATCCGTTGGCTTGCTCGGTGGCGTGCGCTTCGATTGACCTGTTGTTGTCGTATGGATGGCAGGAGAAAGTGGAGCGCATCGAGGCGCAACTGCGCAGGGAGCTGGAGCCTGCCCGTATGCTTCCGCAAGTGGCGGATGTGCGGGTCTTGGGAGCCATCGGAGTGATTGAGACGAAGCGGGAGGTAGACATGGCATGGATGCAACGCCGCTTTGTGGAGGAAGGCATCTGGGTTCGTCCTTTCGGTAAATTGGTTTATATAATGCCGCCGTTTGTCATCCGTCCCGATGAACTGACGAAGCTCACTTCGGGGCTGGTGAAGATAGTGGGCGAGATATAATTCACCACAGATTACACAGATTAATAAAAATTTTTTATTTAATTAATCTGTGTAATCTGTGGTGAAAAAACAAAGCAATATGCAAGAAGAACAGACTTTACACGCATTGGCGCGGGAAGGCAACCTGCGCACCTTGCCCGAAGCGGAACACGACGGGGTATGGATTGGGCAAGACGGACGGCGGATGCTGAACGTTGCGTCGAACGATTATTTGGGGCTGGCTTCCGACAGAGACTTGCAGAAGGAGTTTCTCCGCAGTGTGCCGGAGAGAGACCGCCTGCTTTCGGCTTCCTCTTCCCGTCTGCTGACGGGCAATTTTGCGGTGCACCGCGAATTGGAAGCATTGCTTGCCGGACGGTTCGGGCGTGAAAGTGCCTTGACGTTCAGCAGCGGTTATCACCTGAACATGGGCATCCTGCCCGCTGTGGCGGATGGGCATACGCTGATACTTGCCGACAAGCTGGTGCACGCCAGCCTGATAGACGGCATCCGCTTGTCGGCGGCGCGGTGCATCCGCTACCGCCATCAGGATTACAGGCAGTTGCAGAGCCTGGTGGAGAAACATCATGCCGCTTTCGATAGGCTTATCATCGTGACCGAAAGCGTGTTCAGCATGGATGGCGATGTGGCTCCGCTTGCCGCACTGGCGGAACTGAAGAAGGCTTATCCGAATGTGATGCTTTATGTCGATGAGGCACATGCCGTCGGCGTGCGGGGAAAACGGGGGCTGGGCATAGCCGAAGAGCAGGGCTGTCTGGCGGACATTGATTTCTTGTGCGGCACGTTCGGCAAGGCGCTGGCTTCGGTTGGGGCATACGTAGTGTGCAGCCGTTTGATGCACGATTATTTGGTCAACCGGATGCGGACGCTTATCTTTACCACGGCGCTTCCGCCGCTCAACGTGGCGTGGGCCAAATTCGTTTTTTCGCGGCTGGACGGGTGGGAAGACCGCCGCGTCCGGCTGGCTTCGATGGCGGAGAAGGTGTGCGGAGCAGTCCGCCGGGCGGGTTATCCTTGTCCTTCGGAGAGCCACATTGTTCCGTTGGTGGTGGGTGAGAGCGAAAAGACTGTCCTCAAGGCGGCGGAGATGCAGCGGAACGGGTTTTATGTCCTCCCCGTCCGTCCGCCCACGGTTCCCGAAGGCACCTCGCGCCTGCGCCTGTCGCTCACGGCGGCATTGCCCGAAGCAGAGGTGGAACGGCTGGTAGAAGCCATTGAAGCCTCTTCAATTCCCTCCGAAGGGGGGACTTAGATTTCGGGGCTTTATGTCACGCGACCTCGGCAGATATGAAAACAGCTTTTGGCAGCATTTCCAAGGCTTCGGTTGATATGAAAACAGCTTTTGGCAGCATTTCCAAGGGCTCGGCTGATAAAATAAAATGATTTTAGATATGGAACAACGATTTATAAAGAAAGAAAACAATCCCCGGCTGCTGCTTTTCTTTGCAGGGTGGGGAAGTGACGAACACCTGTTCAGCCGTCCGGTGGAAGACGGGTACGATTATCTGTTGTGTTTCGATTACCGCACGCTGGATTTCGACTATTCGCTGCTGGACGATTATCGCGAAATCCGCCTGCTGGCTTGGTCGATGGGCGTGTGGGTTGCCGGACAAGTCTTGACAGGCAAGGATTATCCGTGGCAGATGAGGCTTGCCGTAGGCGGTACGCCCTTCCCGATAGATGACCGGAAGGGAATCCCCGAAGCTATCTTCCGCGCTACGCTGGAGAATTTTTCGGATGCGGCGTTGGTACGTTTCCGCCGGCGCATTTGCGGGACGGCGGAGCAGGTGAAAGAATTTCTGTCGCACGCGCCTTACCGTCCGGTACCGGAACTGCACGAAGAGCTGCAGGCGTTAGAGCAGTACGTGCGCCGTCCGTCCGCTCCTTTCGTATGGGACAAGGCAATCATCGGGACGGACGATAAAATCTTTCCTCCTGCCAACCAGCGTGAGGCGTGGAGGGGGACTGCGGTCATTGAAAAAGACGTGGCGCATTACGGCGGCGCATTGTTCGACCGCCTGCTTTCGGGAGAGGAGGCTGTATGGACAAGGCACTGATCCGTCATCGTTTTGCCAAGGCTTCGGGCAGTTATCCGCGTCAGGCATTTGTGCAACGCGACATTGCCTTGCGTATGGCAGACCTGATAGGGCGGTATGTGTCGCCGGAATCGCATCGCCGGGTGCTCGAAATCGGATGCGGAACCGGATTGTTCACCCGTGCCTATTTGCACCGCTGGTGTCCGGAGCGGCTGGTGCTGAACGACCTTTGTCCTGAGGTGGAGCCTTATTTCGCCGACTTGCTGGGCGGGCAGGTAAGTTTTGTGGCAAAGGATGCCGAGGCGCTTGATTTCCCTTCCGGCCAGGATTTGATTGTGTCGTGCTCGGCGTTGCAGTGGTTCGATGCGCCCGAACGTTTCTTGTTGGGATGCCGCAAGCTGTTGTCCGGTCGTGGTTATCTTGCCTTCAGCACCTTCGGTCCCCGCAATGCCGAAGAAATCCGTGTGCTGACGGATGCCGGGCTTCCTTACCGTCCGCTGGACGAACTGAGGGAAGTGCTTTCGGGAGCATATCGTGTGGTCCATGCTTCAGAAGCATGTGTGCAGCTTTCTTTCCCGACTCCGCTGGACGTGCTGAGGCATCTGAAAGATACGGGTGTGACAGGCATCCGCCCCTGCCATTGGACACGGGAGAAGTTGGCGGACTTCAGTATGCGTTATGCCGGACGTTATGCCGCTCCCGACGGGACGGTTCCGCTGACGTATCATCCTATTTATATAGTATGTAAAATGAACTAAAAGAACGAAAGATGAAAGACAATGTGTATTTTGTAAGTGGTATTGACACCAATATCGGCAAGAGTTATGCCACGGGTTATCTGGCGCGGAAGTGGAACGAAGCAGGCATCCGCACCATTACGCAAAAGCTTGTACAGACGGGTAATGAAGACGTATCGGAAGACATCGCGCTGCACCGCCGGCTGATGGGCACGGGCTGGCTCCCCGAAGATGACGAGCGGCTGACGATGCCCGAGATATTCAGTTATCCCTGTTCGCCGCACTTGGCGGCGGAGATAGACCGCCGCCCGATTGATTTCGATAAGATAGAGCGGGCTACGCAAGCGCTGAGCGGACGCTATGACGCCGTGTTACTGGAGGGAGCGGGAGGGCTGATGGTGCCCTTGACCCGCGATTTGCTGACCATTGATTACATTGCCCGGCATCATTATCCGTTGGTGTTTGTTACCTCGGGCAGGCTGGGGAGCATCAACCATTTGTTGCTGAGCCTGGAGGCGGCAGACCGGCGGGGTATCCGTCTGCATACGCTGGTTTATAACCTTTTCCCCGAAGAAGATGATGCACTGATTCGCCAAGACACGGAGGAGTATATCCGGCATTTGCTGAAGGAGAAATATCCGGAGGCGCGTCTGGAAGTGGTGCCGTATATTCCGGAGTGAGTAAAGGGAAAGAGACCGTGCATTATACGACCGTGTGAGTTATGAAATCATGAGCCGCCGGCTGTATCTGTGTCCGGGATTTAACAAGAAGGAATTGTTGAAAGAGATTCATGTCCCAGCCAATAAGTTTGCGGTTTTGTTTAAGGTGTTTGCCGGTTGCAGCTTTTCCCAGTACATACAAAATTGCCGCCTTGATTATGCTGTCCGCTTAATGCGTGAGCAACCCCAGTGGACGTTGGACGCAATTGCCAAAGAAGCTCAAATGTCTAAAGGGGCTTTTAATATCCAGTTCCATAAGCGGTATGGCATGAAGCCTTCTGAATTTAGAAGCAGAGAACTTTCGTTGGACGAGGAAAAATAAGAAACTGTTTTGAATTGATTTATACTTCACGCGGTATGAAATTGTACATTTTAATGGAACACAGAAAACACGGAAAGACACAGGAATGACGCACTATCCACCCGACCTGATTGAAAAACAGTGGTAAGTTATACCAAAGATTTTAGAACCGCAAGCGAGGAACCGGAAACATCCGTTTAAAGAGGTGACGGATACCTTGTACATTACAAACATAGGAACTTAGAAGCTGTTTTGAATTTCTCCAAAAAGTTTTTCTTGGCTTGATGTATCCGTTTTCGTGTGTGCTTTGGGCGATTTTTTGGTCCTTTCCGCTCCTGTTCTTCGTCAGATAGCCCGCT
>NZ_NFKD01000009.1:0-101292 GCF_002160215.1 Bacteroides sp. An19
GGTCTTTTTCGCTCCTGTTCTTCGTCAGATAGCCCGCTATCTTCCTCATCACAGAAGCGAAAATGCCTCAAAAACTCATCCCAAATCATCGCACGATAAATTCAAAACAGCTTCTAAAAAAACAATTGAATTCCGCAAACGTCCCTATAGCCAATTAGGCAAAATGCGGAATTCATTAAAAACAAATCTACTGATCTATGTATTGATGAAGCTTGTCGGATTTGTCGGATTTGATTTTTTTTGAAAAAAAATGCTCAAAAGTTTGCAGATTCAAAAATAAGCTGTACCTTTGCAACCGCAAATGAGAACGAGACCTTCGGGCGTTTAGCTCAGCTGGTTCAGAGCATCTGCCTTACAAGCAGAGGGTCGGCGGTTCGAATCCGTCAACGCCCACTCGAAATACTCTCGTTTTCATGAAGCTTTGGGGCGTTTAGCTCAGCTGGTTCAGAGCATCTGCCTTACAAGCAGAGGGTCGGCGGTTCGAATCCGTCAACGCCCACTTCACCAAAGCTATATTAGTCAAATTTCCCCCTTCGGGCGTTTAGCTCAGCTGGTTCAGAGCATCTGCCTTACAAGCAGAGGGTCGGCGGTTCGAATCCGTCAACGCCCACTTCCATTTAAATTAATCCTTTATTTTTTTCTTGATATTCATTCTATGAAAGATTTTGCTGCCATCGATTTCGAAACAGCCAATGAATGTCCATCCAGTGTATGTAGTGTCGGGGTGGTAGTGGTACGTGAAGGAAAGATAGTCGGCAAGCTCTACCGTTTGATACGTCCGTGTCCTGATTATTATGCATATTGGAATACGCGCGTGCATGGATTGACCTCCCAAGATACAGCCCATGCGCAGCTCTTTCCGGAGGTATGGGCGGAAATAGCCCGGCTTATAGGGGATTTGCCTTTAGTGGCTCACAACAGTCCTTTCGATGAGAGGTGCCTAAAGGCAGTGTTCCGCACATATGGAATGGATTATCCCGATTATACCTTTTATTGTACATGCCGTGCTTCGCGGCGTGTTTTTGGCAAGCAGTTGCCTAACCATCAGTTGCAGACTGTAGCGGCTTGTTGTGGATACGACTTGACTAAACATCATCATGCGCTGGCTGACGCTGAGGCATGTGCACAGATAGCTCTTCAGATTCTGTAAGTTCTAAGAAACTGTTCTGAAAACGAATACATCAAGACAAGAAAAACTTTTTGGAGAAATTCAAAACAGTTTCTAGCATATAAGTAAGTGTGCAAAATTAAATGATATTGCCAGAAACACAGATTTTCGCGGATTAGCGCAGATTATTGTAATTTACGATTTGACAATTTGCTATCTACTATTTGAGCTTTAAATCGTACTTCGTAAATCGGAAAATAGTAAATTAAAAGAATCCGCGAAAATCTGTGTTAATCTGTGTTTCTGAGCAGACACATTATATAAACTAATTCTCAACATCTACTTATCAACTGCGTGGCAAGATGAATTGCAGTCCTGTCCCAGTCCTATGCTGTCAGGACTGTTGTCCTATATAACCAGTACTCCAGTCCTATATCTACTACGACTGCAGTCCTGGTAGATTAGGATTATGCGAGGACTGTATCTTTCTTTGCCGATACAGTCTTGTCCGGAAAAAGAACAAGTAATGTCCGCAGCGGCCATCCCCAATGATTATGCCCAAAATGATGGTATAATGATTGGGGAGGAATGCGGACATTCATATTGTATCTTTGCGTTCGGCCTGCTTGTTTAATCCAGTTTCAGCACTGCCAGAAAAGCTTTTTGCGGTACTTCCACTGTGCCGATTTGTTTCATACGTTTCTTTCCGCGCTTTTGCTTTTCAAGTAATTTGCGTTTGCGGCTCACGTCGCCTCCATAACATTTTGCCGTTACATCCTTACGTACAGCCTTGATGGTTTCGCGGGCAATGATTTTTGAGCCGATAGCTGCCTGGATAGCTATTTCGAACTGTTGGCGTGGAATGAGTTCTTTTAGTTTTTCGCACATACGGCGTCCCAGTTCGTATGCATTGTCTACGTGGGTGAGGGTAGAGAGCGCATCTACCGGTTCGCCATTGAGCAGGATGTCCAGCTTCACCAGTTTTGAGGGGCGGAATCCTGCCGCATGATAATCGAACGAGGCATATCCTTTTGAAAGACTTTTCAGTTTATCGTAGAAGTCGATGACGATTTCGCCCAGTGGCATCTTGTAATGCAGTTCCACGCGATTGCCCGAAATATAGTCTTGGCGCACCAGTTCGCCACGCTTGCCCAAACAGAGCGTCATGATAGAACCGATATAGTCGGTCGTGGTGATGATGGAGGCATCGATGTAGGGCTCTTCGATGTGGTCGATAAGTGTCGGGTCGGGCATACCGCCGGGGTTATGCACTTCTTGTACGCCTCCTTGCTTGTCGTATACCATATATGATACGTTGGGCACGGTGGTGATGACGTTCATATTGAACTCGCGGTCTAACCGTTCCTGTACAATTTCCATGTGGAGCAAGCCCAGAAATCCGCATCGGAAGCCAAAACCAAGTGCGAGAGACGATTCGGGTTGAAAAGTGAGCGAGGCATCATTCAGCTGGAGTTTTTCCAGTGAGGAACGCAGGTTTTCATAATCTTCCGCCTCGATAGGGTAAACACCGGCAAATACCATCGGCTTTACTTCTTCGAAGCCTTCAATGGCTTTCTCGCATGGGCGGTCGATGTGGGTGATGGTATCGCCCACCTTAACCTCACGTGAAGTCTTGATGCCCGAGATGATGTAGCCTACATCACCTGTTCGCAGTTCTTTGCGTGGTACTAAATCCATTTTCAGTACGCCTACTTCATCGGCATCGTATTCTTTTCCTGTATTGAAGAATTTTACTTTGTCGCCGGTGTGGATGATGCCGTTTTCTACTTTAAAATAGGCGATGATGCCGCGGAACGAGTTAAAGACAGAGTCGAAAATCAATGCTTGGAGTGGTGCGTTTTCATCACCTTGCGGACAAGGTATCCGTTCGACAACTGCTTTCAGTATTTCTTCCACGCCCATACCGGTCTTTCCCGAAGCACGGATGATTTCCTCACGCTTGCATCCCAGCAGGTCGATGATTTCGTCTTCTACCTCTTCGGGCATAGCGCTGTCCATGTCGCATTTGTTCATTACGGGGATGATTTCCAGGTCGTGTTCCAGTGCCATGTAGAGGTTTGAGATAGTCTGTGCCTGTACTCCTTGCGAGGCATCCACTACCAGTAAGGCTCCTTCACACGCAGCGATGGAGCGTGACACTTCGTATGAGAAGTCTACGTGCCCTGGGGTATCGATGAGGTTGAGAATGTATTTTTCGCCTCCGTAGGTGTATTCCATCTGGATAGCGTGGCTCTTGATGGTGATGCCGCGTTCCCGTTCCAGGTCCATGTCGTCGAGCATCTGCCCTTCGGTGATTTTGATAGTCTGGGTGTATTCCAGCAAGCGGTCGGCAAGTGTGGATTTCCCATGGTCAATATGGGCGATGATGCAGAAATTTCGGATATTCTTCATATAGTTTACTTGATTACAGCGTTTTGTGCGCAAAGATAGCGAAAAATGTAAAAGTGACCAAATTTGAAGTTCACCACAGATTACGCAGATTAAATCAATCAATGTGATATGAATGGTTCATCGTGATAGTTGATTTAGAAGCTGTTTTGAATTTATCGTGCGATGATTTGGGATGAGTTTTTGAGGCATTTTCGCTTTTGTGATGAGGAAGATAGCGGGCTATCTGACGAAGAACAGGAGCGGAAAGGACCAAAAAATCGCCCAAAGCACGCACGAAAACAGATACATCAAGCCAAGAAAAACTTTTTGGAGAAATTCAAAACAGCTTCTTAATCTGCGTAATCTGTGGTGAAAAAATTAATTTCTCTCTTTCGCTACGATGAGATTCAGCCGCCGGTAAACATACGAGAAGGCAGGAATCAGGAAGAGGCAGGCGAAGAGCCATGCGGTAGGGTCGCCGAAACATACACCTAAGAATCCGAATGCCGGAACTACGATGAGGCTGACCAACACACGGGCTATCATTTCGGATACACCCGAAAACATGGCGAGTTTGGTATAGCCGGCTCCCTGAATGCTGTAGCGAAGAACACTCAGCAATCCGAGCAAGGGGAAGAAAGAAACGTTGATATGGACAAAGAGAGCCGTATCTTTAATGATTTCCGTTTCGTTTGGGTCGACAAACAGAAGGGCTATCTTATCTGCCCAACCCCAGATGATGATGTTTACTGCTATAATGTAAATCATCATCATGCCTACTGCCGACTTGATTCCTTGCCAGATACGGTCGGGTTTGCCTGCTCCGTAGTTTTGTCCGCTATAGGTAGCCATCGCCATGCCTAAACTGTCGAGGGCGCACATAAATACCATTTTAATACGCATCGCAGCCGTAAATGCCGCAACGCACGCCGTGCCTAATGCATTGTTGGCACTTTGCAGCATGATACTGCCAATGGCGGTAATGGAGAATTGAAGTCCCATCGGTACACCGATAGACAAAAGTTGCTTGGCAAGTTCGGGACGGAATCGGCGGTCGGAAGCTGTGGTGCGCAATATCTCGAACTTACGGTTCATATAAAGGTAGCATAAGAGTGCGGATACGCCTTGAGATACTACCGTAGCTATTGAAGCTCCTGCCACTCCCCAGCCCAATACCAAAATGCAGAACAGGTCGAGGAATATGTTTAATACGGTAGAAAGAAGCAGGAACCAGAAAGGGGTCTTGCTGTCTCCCAAAGCCCGGATAACACTCGAAAGCAGGTTGTAGAAGAATGTGCACGGAATACCGATGAATGTGATGAGCAGGTATTGATAAGCTCCTTCGAAGATATTTTCAGGAGTTTGCATGCTTCGTAGGATGAAGGCGCAAAGCAAACTGGTAATGACGGTTATCGCCACCGACATGACTCCGGCTATTTTCAGGCTTACAGATACGTAACGGCGCATCGTGACATAATCTCTTGCACCGAACTTCTGTGCCACGGGGATAGCGAAGCCTCCGCAGCATCCGTTGCAGAACCCCAGTATCAGGAATACCACCGAAGTGCTGGCTCCTACCGATGCCAAAGCATTGATGCCTAAGAATTTGCCCACGATGGCGGCATCTACCAGTGAGTAGGTTTGCTGAAGCAGGTTGCCCAGCAGAAGGGGCAGGGTGAAGTTGAATATCAACGGCAGGGAACGCCCCGAAGTCATCTCTTTTGATTGTGCCATACAAGATTGTACTAATTACCGGGGTGCAAAGTTAGCCGAAAGCCGGAAACATTGTTCTTTTCCGATGGGAAGAATCGGGCGTTTAGCCCTGAAATCTTGCGATAAATCAAGAATGCAGGAGCAGGAGACTTGGAAATGGGTGAAGAAAAACGTACCTTTGTGAAAACCGTTGAGAGAAGACTGAAAGAGTGTATGAAGTATTTATTCTTTATTATACGTATATTATTCGCATGTGTGGGGCTGATGGCAGGAAAGGCTTTTGCCGAAAGCCCTTTTGTGGTGTTTTCGCCTGTTGATGCTACTCAAGGTTTGTCGGGCAATCAGGTGCGGAACATTACCCAGCTGCAGGATGGACGTATGATGATTACTACGGCGGGGCAATTTAACCTGTACGACGGGACGGGCTTCGATTATTTGCACTACGATGCCCGTCATATCTGCCGCCTTTCGGATTATGCCGGTTTTCATCATTCGTATACCGATGCAGCAGGACGGGTATGGATGAAAAACCAGCAGGTTTTGATGGTGGTAGACGGCAGGACTGGACAGATGTTGGAGCATCCTGACAGTTTGTTTGGAAAATGGGGAATACGGGAGCCGTTGAAAGATTTTTTTATGGATACGGAAAAAAACTTCTGGCTGCTTACTGAGTCCGATTGTCTGATGCGTGTCGCAGGGCAAGCATTGCAGGCGGAACCGTTTTTGTTGCACGTGTCTGCTTTGACGTGCGGACAAAAAGATGTGCTTTATGATTTAGAAGTAGTGGACGACCACCTTTATCTGTTTTACCGTTCGGGAATTCTGTTGTGTTATGACTTGCATACGCGAGATGAAGTATGTCGTCGGTCGTTGGGAGAGGTCTTGTCAGAAGGCTGGTATGGAAACACTTCGTATATGCTGGCATCTGCGGGAGGACTGTACCAGCTGTGCAACGGCGTGCATGGAGGAGCATTGCTTTATTACGATTGCCGTCGCCAGATGTGGACTGAAGTGCTTCGTGCCGATTATTGGCTGAACTATATTGCCTTGGATTGTGAAGGTAATATTTGGTTGAGTTGTCGGGAAGGATTATGGTTTATTGGAGCTGATTTACAGGAGAAGCATTACATACCTGTCTTGAAACTGGTCGACGGAAGAAGGATTGAGACCGAAGTCAGTACGGTTTACAACGATGCCCAAGGCGGGTTATGGGTAGGTACTCTGAACCGGGGGGTATTGTATTATCACCCGGCACGTTTCCGTTTCCGGAACGTGGGACGTACGTTGTTTCCTGTTCCCGGTGATGAGGCCTTGCAGGTGACGGGTTTTCATGAAACAGATAATCGGCAGATATTGGTAGAGACCACCGAAGGAATGTTCCGGTATGATCCTGCAGATGCTGTATCTCCTTTAAAGAAGATGGATATTCCTATCCTGAAAAAAGAATTGGGAAGTCTGGTGCAAGGTGGTCCGGCGATTTTACAGGAGATGCCATTAGGTAAGGATTCGTTGGTGGGGATTACGATAGAGGGTCTGTTTGTACGTAACCGTCAAGGGCGTGTGTTATCTTATATTCCATCTTTGCATCCTTGTAACGCACTTTGTGTAGATGGCAGAGGGGATGTATGGATTGGACAGGAAGACGGACTGGTGCTTTGGAATCCTTCAACAGGCAGGAGGCGTACGTTTTATACGACCGATGGTTTGGTAAATAATGCAGTACAGTCTATTATCGAGACTTCCGATTCCACATTATGGGTTTCCACAGCTAACGGTCTGTCTTGTCTGACTGTACGTCCGGCAGATGACGGGACTTGGCGTTATGTATTTGTTAACTTTAATCAAGACGATGGGATTATCGGAAACGAGTTTTGTCCGCGTTCGGTTTTCCGGACTTCCGATGGTACGCTGTATTGGGGTGGCATTAATGGATTCAATGTGATGGGTGCCTCTCATTCTGTGGCCGCACCTTCTCCGTTTGTGCCTGTGTTTGTAGGATTCAGTTTGTTCGGGCAAAAGCACCCTTTGCCTTCTTCAGGGGAAGTGGCTTTGGCTTATGACCAGAATTTTTTCTCACTGGAGTTTTCAGCACTGAACTATGTCAATCCTACACAGACGCATTACCGTTATATTTTGGTGGGGATAGATGCCGAAGAGCAGGAAATGTGTTCATCAGACGGCCGTGGTTATGTCACTTATACAGACTTGCCTCCGGGCAGTTATCGATTTAAGGTACAGGCAACACGGGGAGGCGAACCATGGACAGGACGTTATGCCGAATTTGGTGTAATAATAAGACCTCCTTTTTGGCGTACGCCTTATGCTTACGGATTGTATGTTTGTTTGGGAGTAGGTTTGACATGGTTACTGGCTGTAAGTTATGCACGGCGTAAGCGTCGTAGCCTGGTGCGTGAACAGAAAGAAAAACTGGATGAGATGAAAGGCGTGTTTTTGAAGAATATCCATAGCGAACTGCAAGAACCCGTAGACAGGATACTTTCTCCCCTGGACAGTGTGCTTGTATCGTTGGGTGAAGGAGAGGTCCGCCAACAGCTTCAGGGAGTGAGGCAGGAAGCAGAGGAAATGAAAAAACTGATAGACCAGTTGGCAGAGGGGGTATTGCTTCCTTTGCCAGCCGATGAAAAATCGATAGATCTGGAATCCTTGTTGATGGATATGCGGCATTTGCTGGTCTTGCAGGAAGAACGCAAGCTTCATCCGAGGGCTGTCCAGTCGCAAAAGGAAGCAGGTCCTTTGCTTACTGCGGCAGATGAAGCTTTTGTGCGTAAGGCTTTGCAATGTGTAGAGTCCAATCTGGATAATCCGGGTTATTCAGTGGAAGCTTGGAGCCGCGATATGGGGATGGACCGTACAGGGCTTTATCGTAAATTGACTTCCTTGGTGGGAAAGACACCTACCGGCTTTATCCGATCGGTACGCTTAAAGCAGGCGGCGTGCTTGCTTGACAAGGGCTATACAGTGGCTGAAGTGGCGGATATGGTAGGGTTCAGTACGTCAAGTTATCTGAGCAAGTGTTTTCAGGAAGAGTTCGGCGTTCGTCCTTCACAATATGCTCAACGGAAAGAAAAACATTGAAAAACAGCCCGATTTCAACATTTGTATAGTTTCTTGCAACGTGTGTGCATCTTCGTAACAGTCGAAATCCGTTACCTTTGTAAACCAATTGACAAACATCTAATATCTAAAATGTAATTATGAAAACATTCCGATTTGTAGGGTTAGCCCTGTTGCTGTGCAGTTCAGGGTTATCTGTGGCTCAAGAGGTGAGCCGGACGGCACATGGCGTAAAGCTGGAGGTGCCGGGTGAGAAGTTTAGCTGTGAGGTGCAGTTTTATACTCCCTCCATTGTGCGTGTGGTGAAATATCCGCAGGCAACAATGCCGGAGGAGAAGAGTCTTGCAGTGGTTCTTTCTCCCACCGAAGATATAAAGTTTAAGGTAAACGAGACGGATGATGCCGTAATATTGAAAAGTGCCGCCGTCACGGTCACGCTTGATAAGCAGGAAGGCACCTTGAGCTTTGCCGATTTGCAAGGTAATGCCTTGTTGACAGAGCAGGGAGAACCTTCTTTCAAACCTTATCAGGAGGGAGCCGATAAGGGATACTACCGTGTCTGTCAGGCATTCCGGCTGGATAAAGACGAGGCAATCTATGGGTTGGGACAGCTTCAGACGGGCAAAATGAGCCAGCGTAACCAGCAGAAATATCTTATTCAAAGCAATCTGGAAGACTCCAGTCCGTTCTTCCAGTCGGTTAAAGGCTATGGACTGTATTGGGATAATTATTCTCCTGTTACTTTTACCGACAATGCCGATGGAACTTCTTTCGATTTCGAGGTAGGAACGTGCGTTGATTATTATTTTATGTATGGCGGAAATGCGGATGGAGTGATTGCCGACATGCGTGAGCTCACCGGCCAGGTTCCGATGTTTCCTTTATGGACTTACGGTTTCTGGCAAAGCAAGGAACGTTATAAAAGCCAGGATGAGGTAGTAGGAGTTGTGGGCAAGTATCGTGAACTGGGTGTACCCTTGGACGGTATCATTCAGGACTGGCAGTATTGGGGACACAATTATTTGTGGAATGCCATGGACTTTACCAACCCGCTTTTCCCCGACCCGCAGAAAATGCTTGACGATGTGCACGGCATGAACGCTCATATGGCCATTTCTATCTGGTCTTCGTTCGGTCCTGCTACGAAGCCTTATCGGGAGCTGGCTTCCAAAGATTTGCTTTATGATTTCAAGACTTGGCCTGCATCAGGTACCGAAGGTTGGCCGCCCGATCCTGAATATCCGTCGGGAGTAAAGGTATATGATGCTTATTCGCCTGAAGCTCGTGACATTTATTGGAAATATTTGAACGATGGTATTTTCAAGTATGGCATGGATGCTTGGTGGATGGACTCTACCGATCCGGACCATCTGGACTTTAAGCCGGGCGACCTTGACCAGAAGACCTATCTGGGTACTTTCCGTAAAGTGCGCAACGCCTATCCATTAATGTGCGTGGGAGGTGTTTACGATCATCAGCGTGCCACAACCTCAGATAAGCGCGTGTTTATACTTACACGTTCTGGATTTGTAGGCCAGCAACGCTACGGCGCCAATGTATGGTCGGGCGATGTGGGTTCTTCTTGGGAAAACTTGCGTAAACAGGTGCCGGCAGGACTGAACTTCTCGCTTTGCGGTATGCCACACTGGAACAATGATATCGGTGGCTTCTTTGCCGGACAATATAATAAGAGCTGGAATGACGGGACGGCTCCCAAGAATCCGCTTTATCAGGAACTTTTTGTGCGCTGGATGCAGTTCGGTACCTTTACACCGATGATGCGTTCGCACGGTGCAGATGCACCTCGTGAAATTTATCAGTTCGGGAAAAAAGGTGAACTGGTGTATGATGCCATCGAGAAAATGATTCGTTTGCGTTATACGTTGTTGCCTTATATTTATTCTACTTCTTGGGAGGTCAGCCATCGTCAGTCTACGTTCATGCGTGCGCTTGTAATGGATTTTCCTGCAGACAAACAGGTGTGGGACATGAATGATGAATATATGTTCGGCAAGGCATTCCTCGTGGCACCGGTACTCGAAGCACAGTATACTCCCGAAACGGTGTTGAAAGTCGATGAACAAAGTGGATGGAACCGTGACAATGCTGGAAAGGCTGGAGATGAAACGGGTACCTTCGACTTTACTCAGAAGAAATCAGCTCCTGTCTATCTGCCCGAAGGTACGGTATGGTATGATTTCTGGACTAACGAAAAACTGGACGGAGGACAAGAGTTTGCACGTGAGACTACTCTCGACCTCATTCCGCTTTATATCAAGGCAGGTAGCATTGTGCCGCTGGGACCTGATGTACAATATGCTACAGAAAAACCGTGGGATGTATTGACGCTTTGTGTCTATCCCGGTGCCGATGGAGATTTCACGCTTTATGAAGACGAGTTTGACAATTACAATTACGAAAAAGGTGCTTATACCGAAATCCCGATGACATGGGATGAGGCTTCCCGTCGTCTGACTATCGGTGCACGTAAAGGGTCATACCCAGGTATGCTGGAAAGCCGTAAGTTTATCGTGCGTACTCCCGATGGCAAGGAAAAGACAGTAAACTATACTGGCAAGAAACTGACGGTAAAATTGTAAGAAGCTGTTTTGAATTTCTCCAAAAAGTTTTTCTTGGCTTGATGTATCCTTTTTCGTGTGTGCTTTGGGCGATTTTTTGGTCCTTTTCGCTCCTGTTCTTCGTCAGATAGCCCGCTATCTTCCTCATCACAGAAGCGAAAATGCCTCAAAAACTCATCCCAAATCATCGCACGATAAATTCAAAACAGCTTCTAAGTCAATGCTGCTTAGGTAACTGAAAAGCAAATTGTAAATTTTCTATTCGGAAATCTGTATGCGATTGCAATGCGTTATTGGGTTTAAGAGCGGCAGCCAGTCTGCAGAGATACATGTTTCCGGCTTATAATGTAATAGGGCAGGTCTTTTCCTGCCCCTATTACATTTACAAGGATTTATTGGTGGATAATTTTTTACTGGATTCCGTTTTCACGCAGTTTCAGTTGCCATTCCCATGCCGAGCGCAGTGTGTCTTCCAGTGAAGTTTCTGCCTTCCAGCCTAGTTCGTTGTTGGCGTATGTCGGGTCTGCCCATACTTGTTCGATATCTCCTGCGCGCCGTTTGCCTATCTGGTAGTTCAGTTTTACACTTGTCGAAGCTTCAAAAGCGTGAATCAATTCCAATACAGAAACGCCTTTTCCAGTACCGATGTTGAATACCTCTACTGTGTCTTTCTGCTTGCCGTCCAGAATACGGTGCATTGCTGTGACATGTGCTTTTGCCAGGTCTACTACGTAGATGTAATCGCGGATGCACGAGCCATCCGGTGTGTTATAGTCATCACCGAATACAGTAAGTTTTTCGCGGATGCCGATAGCTGTTTGGGTCAGGTAAGGGATGAGGTTTTGCGGTACACCGTTGGGTAGTTCGCCGATAAGTGCTGTCGGATGAGCTCCAATCGGGTTGAAGTAGCGTAGCAGGATGGCGTGTATGGGTGATCCTGAAGCGATGGTGTCTCGGATGATTTCTTCATTGATTTGCTTGGTATTTCCGTAGGGGGATTCAGCTTTCTTGATAGGAGCCTCTTCGGTAACGGGTAAATGGTCCGGTTGGCCGTATACAGTGCATGATGAAGAGAAAATGATGCCTTCTACGCCATGGCGTGGCATTAGTTCCAACAGGTTGATAAGCGAGACGATATTGTTGCGGTAGTATAGCAGAGGTTTCTGTACAGACTCGCCTACGGCTTTGCTGGCAGCGAAGTGAATAATTCCTTTTATGCCTGGATATTTCGTGAATACGTTTTCCAGTGCGGCATAGTCCAGACAGTCTACGTGTTCGAAAGCGGGGCGGATGCCAGTTATTTTTTCAATGTTGTCCACCACATCGGCGCGTGAGTTTGACAGGTTATCCACAATCACTACATCGTACCCGTTGTTTTGCAATTCTACTACGGTATGCGAACCTATGTAGCCCGTACCGCCAGTTACTAAAATTCTTTCTTTCATTTTATAAGGTATTAATTTGATAAGGTTCTTATATTATCCATACAAAAATAGAAAGAAATATCGAAAAATGAATGTATTAAAAAACAAAAAGGCGCAAAATGACCGATTTGTAGTCCCATTATGACGATTTTGATACACAGGCTTTCGGCAGGGGACTTCATGAAGTGTCTAAAAAATAAAGACGATGATAGAATTATTCCTATCTTCGTCTTTATGTCGGAATGAGGCGACTCGAACGCCCGACCCCTACGTCCCGAACGTAGTGCGCTACCAACTGCGCTACATTCCGATTGTGTATCGTCCTCTTTCGATAACGGGTGCAAAGGTAAGGCTTTTTTTGATATTCACAAAATAATAGTCGTTTTTTTTCTTGAAAAATGTGAATTTCTTTTATACCGCTTGTGTTTTTGCTGTATAATTGGCTGTGATGGGAGAATGCGCAGCTGTTATACAATGTGTGGTATGGATTTATGCTTTTTGTTGATGTTGTCACAGGACACATGAATTCACAGACAACACAGAGAAGCACATAAGCAATAAGCAAAAAATCTGTGTTTGCTTGTGTCTTTCAGGTGTGAAAAGAGGCAAGTAAACACATTGGTTTCCTTGCCTCTTCCTGATTTGCAGAGCTTAAATATATATGCTCTTTGGGCTATTTGAATTTTCTAATTTATAGCATCGCCATTTCGTTCAATACATTGTAAACTGAGCTGCAGATACCCAGTAGAACGATACCCAACAGGCAGATAACCAGACAGGCACGTGTCATACCACTGCTACGGAAAGTGGGCAGCGGGTTGTCGTTCGGAGTAATGTACATCGCTTTCACGATGAGCAGGTAGTAATACAATGAGATGATTGTGTTGACCAATGCCAGGAATACTACCAGCCAGTGTCCGGCATGGAAAGCTGAAGCGAACACGAAGAACTTCGAGAAGAAACCGGCAAACGGCGGAATACCTCCTAGCGAGAAGAGTGCCAGTGTCATGATGAAGCTCAGGTGCGGGTTGGTTTTGTAGAAGCCGTTATAGGCATCGCGGTCTACACGTCCGCCGTTGTGTTGTTCTACAGTAGTGATGACACCGAAAATGGCAAGATTTGCCACGATGTACACGATGACATAGTAAACCAATGAAGCCATACCTTGTCCGTCGGCTCCAAGTACAGCCAACATAATGTAACCTGCCTGTGAGATACTACTGTATGCCATGAAGCGTTTCAGATCGTGCTGCAGGATAGCGAAGATGTTGGCAATGGTGATGGTTACAACAATAACTACCGACAGCATCAGGCTCCAGTTATCAATCATGGGACCGAATACTTTGACCAAAATGCTCATCAAAGCGAATGCTGCTGCACCTTTCGATATAACCGACAGGTATGCAGTAATGGCAGTTGGCGCACCTTGGTAGGTATCGGGTGTCCACATGTGGAACGGTACCAGACTCAGCTTGAAGCCCAAACCGGCGAAGAAGAAGACCATTGCCATGATTTGCAGCGGAGTGCCTGTAAGCAAGGCAGGCAGGTCATCGAAGTACATGGTTCCGCACGTGCCATAAACCAACGATAGGCCATATAGCATCAATGCCGATGAGAACATGGCGTTCAAGATAAACTTGGTGCCTGCCTCTGCACTATGATGCCGGTATTTGTCGAAGGCTATCAGGCAAGCCATCGGGATGCTGGCAAGTTCCAAACCTACATAGAAAAGCAGGAAGCTGCCTGCACTTACCATATAGTACATACCCAGCAGGGTAGAGAGTGTAAGCACATAAAATTCGCCGGATTTGTGGCGGGTGTCTTCGCGATTAATCCATGAGTCTGCCTGCATGAATACCAGCAAGGTGCCTACAGTGAGAACGGTCTTGACGATGGAAGCCATCGGAGTCGTACGGAACATACCTCCGAAAGCTTCGCCTGTGACCGGCATGATGTTCAGTGCGATTTGCACTACTAAAAGTCCGCATGCCAAACCCTGTAACGCCTTGTGGTTAGGCTGTTTCAGTATTAAGTCGGCAAGCAAGATGATAATCAGTATCACTGCCAGACTGATTTCTGCTTGCATGGCGGAAAATATTGCACTTATATCCATAATGTCTTGATTAATGTATTAATTGTGAAATGATAGGTTCGACACTTCCGCTGATGACGTCACTTACCCAGTACGGAGCAAGTCCAAGTCCGGCAACAGCTGCGATAAGGCAGATAACGGCAAGGCGTTCGTCCCATGTGGCGTCTGTCAGTTTCAGGTGTTCCGGATTCTTGCAGGTTCCATACAGGATTTTTCCAACAACGCGCAGGATGTACACTGCTGTGATGACGATACTCATCGTAGCGATGATGGTACAGGTGCGGTGGAAGAGGTCTGTATGCTGGAATGAACCGACAAAGACGGTCATTTCGGCAATAAATCCGCTTAAGCCCGGCAAACCGAGATTGGCAAGACCGGCAATCACATAACCTACTGCCAAAAAGGGCATGATTTTCATCAAGCCGCTTAACTGGCGGATGTCACGGGTATGTGTGCGTCCGTAAATCATACCGATGAGGGCAAAGAACAAGGCTGTCATCAAACCGTGGCTCAGCATCTGCAGGATAGCACCTGTCGAGCTGACACGGGTAGCCATCAGCAAAGCAAACAATACCAAGCCGCAGTGGCTTACAGATGAGTAGGCATTGATGTATTTCAAGTCGGTCTGTACGACGGCGCTGAATGCTCCGTAAACAACCGAGATAGTAGTCAATACCAAGAAGAAATCACCCCAATATGCCATACCGGTAGGCATCAGGTACATTGCCACACGGAAGCATCCGTAGCCTCCCAGTTTCATCAATACGCCGGCATGGAGCATAGATACGGCGGTCGGTGCCGAAGCGTGACCGTCAGGGCTCCATGTATGGAATGGGAAGAGGGCTCCCAGTACACCGAATCCCAAAAATACCATTGGGAAGAATACCTGTTGGAATTCAGTCGGTATTTTCAGTTTGGCGATTTCAATCACGTTCATGGTTTCTGCTCCGGCACCATAGAAGATACCCAGAATACCAATCAGCAGGAATGCCGAACCACCCATTAACATCAAGGTCAGCTTCATGGCAGAATATTCTTTGCGGCCGCTTCCCCATACGCCGATAAGCAGGTACATCGGAATCAATGCCACCTCGTAGAACATGAACATAGTGAACAGGTCGGTAGAGATAAAGAATCCGAATACACCGGTACTTAATAAAGTAAACCACATAAAATATTCTTTGGTAAGCGGCTTCAGCTTCCACGAAGCGAATGTTCCGGTGAACACGATGATGGCACTCAGCAGCAACATTACTACCGAAATACCGTCGACACCTACTGAGTAGGCAATGTGTAATGGGGCATACCAGCTGATGCTATCGGTAAAAAGCATTTCTTCGGTTGCACCCCCGTTTCGAAGTCCAATATAAGAAACGGTAAGGTATGCGGCAAGAACCAGCAGGATACTGGATCCGGCTACCATCACTCCTCTTACCTGATTCAGGTTGCGGGCTATCCATAAACCCAACAGCATCAGCAGAGGTACTAATACGAAAAGACTTAATATATTCATAATACTAATAACATGACGGTTAATACTATAACTCCACCCAGGAACCACATGGTATAGCTCTGGATTTTACCATTCTGTATAGGCTGGGCTGCTTCACCTGCCGCGTTGGTGCTCCAAGCCATGAAGTTCATGAATTGGTCGATAACGTGACGGTCGAACCAGGCAAGTGGAGTAGAGATGCAGCGGAAAATGATTTTCTTGGTTACGAACAACCAGATTTCATCCATGTAGAAACGCTTGTAAGCGGCACGGTGCAACGTCGGGAAACGTTTTGCCAGCATATCGGCAACCGGTTGCTTGTCGCGTGCATACATCCATGTAGCCAGTGCGATAGCAATCAGGGCTACCACGATGCTGGTTACTGCCACTTGGGTATTCAGGTGGATGTCGTAAGCATGACCGTTAGCTGAAACAAAGTGACCGAACGGAAGAATCCAACCACAAACAATAGTGATGGCTGCAAGTACCATCAGCGGGAAAGTCATGCTCAGCGGACTTTCGTGCGGGGTATGATGTTCGTGCAGTTCCTTATTCTCTGTTCCCCAGAAGATGCCGTAGTACAGACGGAACATGTAGAATGCTGTCATGCCGGCGATAATCGTCATAATCCAACCGATTACCGGACTGAACTGGAAGCAGGCGGTCAAGATTTCATCTTTTGAGAAGAAACCTGAGAACGGAGGGATACCTGCAATAGCCAGGCAGGCAATCAGGAAGGTGATGTGGGTAATCGGCATATACTTGCGCAAACCGCCCATGGTAGACATTTCGTTGCTATGTACGGCATGGATGATACATCCGGCACCCAGGAACAACAAAGCCTTGAACATGGCGTGAGTGAACAGGTGGAACATACCAGCCATATAGCCCAAACCGCCTTCATGCGGGTCGGCAGAAGTACAAACTCCCAGTGCTACCATCATGAAACCAATTTGAGAAATGGTTGAGAAGGCAAGCACACGCTTGATATCGCTTTGCACACAGGCGACAGATGCCGCATAGAAAGCTGTGAATGCACCTACGTATGCTACAAGATGTAGTGTCTCGGGGGCATAACCGATAAACAATGGGAACATGCGGGCTACCAGGTAAACACCGGCAACCACCATGGTAGCAGCATGGATAAGGGCGCTGACTGGTGTAGGACCTTCCATGGCATCGGGCAACCAGATGTGCAACGGGAACATGGCACTCTTACCAGCACCACCAATGAACATCAGTCCGAGGGCTAACGGCAGTACCATACCGCATTTCATCAGCTGTTCCTGTTCGGGAGTGAAAGTAAAGGTTCCCATGTAGAAACCGTAAAGCAGAATACCGATGAGGAAGCCCAAATCGGCAAAACGTGTAACGATGAATGCTTTTTTGCTTGCTGCAATGGCTTCTGGCTTCGTATAATAGAATCCGATAAGCAAATAAGAAGAAACACCCACTAACTCCCAGAACACGTACATCTGGAAAATGTTGGTAGCAAGGACCAATCCCAGCATAGAGAATGAGAAAAGCGACAAGAATGCATAATAACGCTGGAATCCCACTTCTCCTTTCATGTAACCGAATGAGTAGATATGAACCATCAGACTGACCGTCGAGATGACAACCAGCATCATTACCGAAATCGGGTCGAGCAAGATGCCCATGTCAATGTGCAGCGAGGTGTTGAAGGGTAGCCATTGGATATTCCAAGGCATCAGCGTCTGGAAAACTCCTTCTGCCGTGCGTGGAGCCGTGAAGTATTCGTAAGCGGTGAGGTAGCTCAGAATCGTAACAGCTGTCAGTGACAATGTGCCGATGAGCCCCGCTACGCGATGTTTCATGTACATACCCGTCAGTCCCAATATCAGGAAACTCAGAACGGGCAGCGCGAGTATCAGTATTGTATATTCCATAATCGATAATTGTTTTAGTTATCCTTTCATGTCGGTGATGTCATCGGTCAGGACTTGTTTCACGTTGCGGTACACATTGATGATAATGGCTATCGCTACGGCTGTTTCAGCTGCTGCGATGGCAATACCGAATAACGTGAAGAAATGTCCTTCCAGTTGTCCTGGAAAAAGATAACGGTTGAATACGGCAAAGTTAATGTTCGTTGCATTCAGCATAAGCTCGACGGAGATGAGCAGTGCCAGCAGGTTTTTGCGGGTAAAGAATCCGTAAATACCACAAAACATCATGATGGTACTGATGACCAAGTAATGTATTACATGTATTTCCATAAATTGAACCTCCTGTTTATTTTTCCTTTCGTGCGATCAGGATGCCACCAATCATACATGCCAGCAGCAAGACACTGACTACCTCAAAAGGTAATACAAATTGATATTTATCCGTTCCTACAAGAGCCAAGCCAACTTCGCGTGAGGGAAGTTCTTCTCCCAGCGGGATAGTGTTGAGGGCAAATCCATTGGTGAAAAGCAGCAAGAGAACCAATGCGGCACCTACTACTGTGGTAGCGAGCAGGCTGAATAGCTTGGCTTTGCTTACTTTGTATTTCATGTCTTTGTCCGAACGGGTCAATGCGATAGAGAATACATACAATACAATGATACCTCCGGCATACACCATCAGCTGGACAGCACCCAAGAACGTGTAGCCCAGCATAAAGAATATCGCCGCGGTTCCGAAGAGAACAAACAGCAGGTAGGTAGCGGCACGCAACAGTTTGCCTGTGGTTACAGCAAGTACCGAGCACACTGCAATGGCGAGTGCCACTACGAAGAATACGATATTTTGAAATGATAGTATTTCCATATTCTATTTTGATTATTTAGCGAGGGTTGAACCTTCGTGGTTAAGGGTCAAGACGAGCTTGTCTTTCTCGAACACCGCGTTTTCAAAATCGTTGGTGAACTCAATGGCACCATGAGGGCAGGCATTCACACACAAGTTGCAAAACATGCACGAGCCAAGATTGTACTCATATTTGACCAATACTTTTTTCTTCTTTCCGTCGGCATCTTCACGCGTTTCTGTCGTGAGTTTGATTGTGCCGTTCGGGCAATTCATCTGACACAGTCCGCACGCGATGCAGTGATGATGGTTCTCTTCATCGTGAATCATCGTCAGCTTGGCACGGTGGCGTTCGGGGATGTGCAGGGTCGTATGACGGTTTTCAGGATATTGCTCGGTAATTTTCGGTTCCAAAAACACTTTCATCGAAGTGCGCAGGCCGATAAGCAAGCTTTTTAAGCCTGAAGCATATCCTTTTATATAGTCGCTGAAACTTTCCATGTTAATTCTGTATTAAAAAACGAGTCCATAAACTTTGCATACAGCCATCACCAGCATGACGAGCAATGACAACGGCATGATGTATTTCCATTCCAAGGTCAGTACTTGGTCGATACGCAGACGTGGGTAAGTCCAACGCAGCCACATCAGCAGGAATACGACGAAGAACGTTTTTCCCAAGAACCATACAATACCCGGAATGTAGTCCATTACAGCGTTGAATCCGTCAAGACCGGCAATGTGTAACGGCATCCATCCTCCCAGGAAGAGGGTAGTGGCGATTCCCGATGTGATGAACAGGTTCAGGTATTCTGCCAAGTAAAAGAATCCGAAATGCATACCCGAATATTCGGTATGGTATCCGGCTGTCAGTTCTTGTTCTGCTTCGGCAAGGTCGAACGGGCCACGGTTTGCCTCGGCATTACCTGCAATCAGATAGATGATGAATGCTACGATGGCTACGATATGTCCCTTGAAAATGTTCCAGCCGTTGGCTTGACTCATTACGATTTCGTGGATATCCATTGTTCCACTTAGCATCACCATGGTTAGTACCGTGATTCCGATAGAGATTTCGTAGCTGATGAGCATTGCACCGCTTCGCACGGCACCGATAAGGGTATATTTGCTGTTACTACTCCAGCCGGCAAGCAAAATGCCCAGGATACCGATGGAAGAGGCTGCCAGCACAAACAAGATGCCGATGTTCATACTCAGAATTTCTCCACCATTGTGCCAAGGCAGGCAGGAGAACGTCAAGATGGAGGCAAGAATAACAAGGAAAGGAGCCAGACCGTATAGGAACTGGTCGGCATTCTTCAGCTTGAATACTTCCTTGATCAGAATCTTGATAACGTCTGCAGGAACTTGCAGCAGACCTCCTTTGCCACCTACACGGTTGGGACCGATACGGCACTGGAAAGCCGCGCAGACCTTACGTTCCATATAAATAAGGATGATGGCAAGCACGGCATATAATACCAAAATAATAACACCCACAACGACACATTCCAGGAAAATGGCAAGACCTTCCGGCATTATACCGCACAGCCAAGAGTGGATGGCGGCCAAGAGCGGTTGCAGGTTATAGTAATCTAAAAATGCTTGGTTCATATTGGTTTATTCTTAATTTTTAATAGGCTTGCGCCGAACGTTGTTTCTTCTTTCTCATCGGTCGATATCCGGGATAACGAAGTCTACCGAAGCACCGATGGCAATCAGGTCGGCAAATTTCCAGCCACGGCAAAGTGTGTCCATCGCCTGTACCAGTGGCAATCCTGTCGAGCGGAAGTGCATACGGTAAGGAGTCTTGTCACCATGACTTTCGATTACGACACCAAATTCGCCACGGCTTGCCTCTACTGCCGATGTCCAGATACCTTCCGGCAACTTGATAATCGGTTTGGTCTTTACGCGGAATTCACCTGCCGGAATGTTGTCTATCAGTTGTTCGATGATGCGGCATGATTCCATGATTTCGTCCATACGTACCATGTAGCGTGCGAAAGTATCACATTCGTTGTAAGTGATTTGCTTGAAATCCACCTTGTCATACAATGCATACGGGTGGCGTTTGCGCACATCGTTTGCCCATCCTGTAGCACGTCCTGTACCTCCGGTGCATCCCATTGAGATAGCGTCTTCTTTGGTCAGGATACCTACGCCTTTCATACGGGTATCAGCAATGACGTTTCCGGTAAAGATATCGTGATAGTCCTTGATGACTTTACGCAGATGCTTGATGAAATCTTTCACTTTCTGGCAGAAAGTGGGGTGAATATCATCTTGCACGCCGCCGATTACGTTATAGTGCTGAATCAGACGTCCTCCTGTAGTTTCCTCGAAGATGTCGAGTATCATCTCTCTTTCACGGAATCCGTAGAAGAACGGAGTCATGGCACCCATATCCAATACCAGACAAGAATAGAACAGCAAGTGAGAATCGATACGTTGAAGCTCGTCCATGATGGTGCGGATGTATTGTGCACGTTCCGAGATTTCGATGCCGGCAGCTTGTTCGATACATGTACACAGTGCGTGGCGGCTTTGGTGGGCACTCAGATAGTCCAGACGGTCGGTCATGCCCAATGTCTGCGGATAAGTCAGGCTTTCGTTCATCTTTTCGATGCCGCGGTGGATGTATCCCAATACGGGATCGACTTTCTTGACCACTTCTCCGTCAAGCGCGATGCGCATACGTAATGCACCGTGTGTAGACGGGTGTTGGGGACCCATGCTTACGACAAAATCATCTTCACCGAACACACGGTGGTCAATGCCTTGCAGGGTTCCGTCGCGTTGCAGACGGTATTCTTTGGTAATATCCGCATTGATTTCATTGTCCAAACGCAAAGGGTTTGATTTCATATCGTAGTCTTTGCGCAGCGGCCAGCCTATCCAGTCTTCCCGCAAGAAAAGACGGCGCATGTCCGGATGGCCGGTAAACAGGATGCCGAAGAAGTCGTATACCTCGCGTTCTTTGATGAGGGCGGTCTTCCATAAATCGCTTACAGTGGGAAGCAACGGCTGTTGGCGGTCGGTTGTTGCGGTGCGGATGGCTATGGTATCGCCCGTTACGGTCGATTCCATGAAGTAGATGGCTCCCAGACCTTCTTCACCCCAGTCCATGCCTACAATGTCGCGCAAGAAATCCATCGGGCTTTGCGGGTCGTTTCTCAATCCTTCTGCCACGTGACGGAAATCGCTTAATGGCACTTTGATGACTCCGGCATTTCCCGGACACACTTCTGCTCCTTGTATTGTCTTCATTACGTCGTCACGTTTCATACCTGACCTCCTTTCGCCTTTTCTGTTTCGTTATCGTTTACCTCATCATTTGCTTCGGTCTTGCGGTTTACACCTCCCAGGTAGCGTTCTACCTTCATTTTGCGTTGCAATTGCATCAAACCGTAATAGAAGGCTTCAGGACGTGGAGGGCAGCCGGGAATGTATACGTCGACAGGAATTACTTTGTCGATACCGTTTACTACGTTGTAGGATTTGATGAACGGACCTCCTGAGATGGTACATCCGCCTACGGCAACTACATACTTGGGCTCTGCCATCTGATCGTACAGACGTTTCATTACAGGAGCAGTACGATAGGTGATGGTACCCATTACCACCAGTACATCGGCTTGGCGAGGGGAGTTACGTGTTACCTCGAATCCGAAACGTGCCATGTCGTAACGTGCGGCACCCAATGCCATGAATTCGATGGCGCAGCAGCTTGTTCCCAGCAACAATCCCCATACAGAATTGCTTCGTCCCCAGTTGATCAGGTCATCGAAAGTGGTCAGGATAACACCTGCACCATCATCGTTCAACTGCTGGACCATGCGTTCCAGATAGTCGTTGTTCTTGAACTCATCATACTGCATAGAGCGGATTTTCGGTTTCTTTATTTCCATTCCAACGCTCCTTTCCGCCAGGCGTATGCCAAGCCCAAAATTAATACTAACAAGAAGAATGATACACACACTAATGCGTAGGCACCGATTTCAGTCACTACATTCGCCCACGGGAAGAGGAATACGGTCTCGATGTCGAACATCAGGAACAAGATGGCAAACAGGTAATAGCCTGCCTTGAACTGTACCCATGACTGTCCGCGGGTCGGGATACCGCACTCATATGGTTCACCCTTTTGCGGGTTGAACGTGTGAGGCGCGATAAGGTTTGAAATCGTCAGTGCCGCTACCACCAGCACAACGGCTGTCAGGATAGCTACAACTAAAAACGTGAAAAACATATATATAATTATATTTGATGATAATTCTCTTGTCGTGTGCGATTACGGCCGGTCTCGGAAAAGGCACACACCATTCCTGCCCTTATAGGTGGCACTATAAAGGATTCATAAAGTATTAGTGTGGGTTTTGTCCGTTTTTTCATTGCTGACCAGTCTGAAAACTGGAGGCAAAGATACGTATTTATTTTTAATTAACAGGAAGCAAAATTGCATAAAAAAGTAGACAAGCGGGCAAATATTTAAGAATCTCTATGTTGGGCTAATGGTAAAAGCGGTTCAGAGGAGGGGTTTGGAGGTGTGAAGACAGTCTGTTGTCAATTCTTGTTGGTCAGGACAGGTGCAAGGCTGGACTGTGTAATTTGATGCAATCGGTATGTGTATGCTGGTGTGGCTTGTCGGGTGGAGGAAGGTGTATGGATGTCCAGAAATGAGAATGTCTGCATCTGACCAATCATTATTCCAGCATATATCAACTGCATGATAAGATGCATTGCAGTCCTTGCCCAGTCCCAGTACCAGTAGGACTGCAGTCCTACTGGTACTGGGACTGGCAACGCAGTTAACTGTCTTTGCCGGCACAATCTTATCCCGGAAAAGGACAAGCAATGTCCGCTGCCTCCGCCCCATAATTATGCCCACAATGATGGTATAGCAATAGGGGAATGCGGAACATCCTCGAAAACAATTCACAAAATAAACCTGGGCAAGATTTAGGAACTGTCTCTTAGAAGCTGTTTTGAATTTCTCCAAAAAGTTTTTCTTGGCTTGATGTATCCGTTTTCGTGTGTGCTTTGGGCGATTTTTTGGTCTTTTTCGCTCCTGTTCTTCGTCAGATAGCCCGCTATCTTCCTCATCACAGAAGCGAAAATGCCTCAAAAACTCATCCCAAATCATCGCACGATAAATTCAAAACAGCTTCTTAATTGAAGAATTTTTCTAATTTTTTAATCATCATGTTCAGGCAGAACACCACAACGTGGTCGTTTTCCTGAATGGTAGTGTTACCTGTTACCAAGATACCTTCTCCGTTTCGTATCAGTCCTCCGATGGTAGCTCCTTTGGGTAATCCGGCATCTTTTACCTGCGAACGGGTGATGCGTGCTCCTGCCTTGACGGTAAACTCTGCTACATCGGCATTGGCAAAGGTAAGACATTTCACGTTCGATACGTCTGCATCCAGCATCATCTGGTAAATATGGCTTGCTGCGATGAATTTCTTGTTGATGACACAGCCTATGTCCATGCTTTCAGCCATACTGATGTAGTCTACGTTTTCTACTTGTGCTACGGTTTTGCTCACACCCATCCGTTTGGCTGCAAGGCAGGCAAGGATATTTGTTTCGGCGCTTCCGGTCAGGGCAACGAATGCTTCAGTGTTTTTGATGCCCTCTTCTGTCAGCAGGTCTAAGTCTCGTCCGTCTCCGTTGATAATCATTACTTTATCGTCTACCAGTTCGGTCAGGCGATTGCAACGTGCATAGTCGCTTTCGATAATTTTGGTACGCATGTATTCGGGCATGTATTGTACTGTGCGCACGGCGATGCGGCTTCCTCCCATAATCATCACGTTACGCACGTCGGCATAGTTTTCTTTGCCTGCAATTTTGCGGATATAGGGTATGTATTTTTTTGTGGTGGTAAAATACACAATATCGTTCAGCAGGATAGAGTCATCACCTCTGGGGATGATGGTTTCATTGCCACGCTTGATGGCAACGATGTGGAATGGAATGTTTTGTCCGCCTAGTTCGTAGAGGGGAATGTTTAAGATTTCGGCCGTTTCCCGCATCTTGGTTCCGATAAGCACGAGTGCGCCTCCTGCAAACTCCCACCACTGGCGTATCCAGCTCATCTTGACTGCGTCGACAATGTCTTTTGCTGCCAGCATTTCAGGGTAGATGAGTGAATGTACTCCACGTTTGGCGAAAAATTCCTGGTATTTAGGCAGCAAGTATTCGTAATTGTCGATACGGGCTACGGTTTTCTTGGCTCCTAGTCCGGCAGCAAGCATGCAGGCGGTCATGTTCTGGCTCTCGTTGGGAGTGACGGCTATAAACAAGTCGGCATTTGCCGTTCCTGCTTCTTTCAGTCCGGATATGGAAGTAGGAGAGATGTTGACCGTCATCAGGTCGAAATTGTTGCCAAGTTTTCCCAGTCTGTCTTCGTCTTCATCCATGAGGATGATGTCTTGTTTTTCTCCAGCCAGCAGTTTGGCAAGATGGGTGCCTACTGCGCCTGCTCCTGCAATAATGATTTTCATACTTCAAGTAAATGAATAAGTGTGTTATATATCGTTGTCTTGTCTATACCACAGATGGCATGTAAGGCTTCTACGGGTCCGTGTGGAATGAAACGGTCGGGGATGCCCAGTCGTTTGACGACAGGTGTATATCCGTTATCGGACATGAATTCGAGTATGGCACTACCCATTCCTCCTTTCAGGATGCCGTCTTCTACGGTAACGATACGATGGAATCGTTTTCCTATTTCGTGGAGCATGGCTTCGTCTAATGGTTTCAGAAAACGTAAGTCATAATGGGCAATGCTCTTCCCTGTATGTGCCTCGCTTTCGGTAATAGCCTGTGCGGCATCGTTGCCGATAGGACCGATGGTGATAACGGCAAGGTCGGAACCGTCTTTCAGCTTTCTGCCTTTTCCTACCTCGATGGCTTCAAACGGACATTCCCAGTCAGTCTGTGTTCCTCTGCCACGTGGATATCGGATAGCGAATGGTCCTTGGTCGGGTAGTTGTGCTGTGTACATCAGTTTACGTAGCTCGTGCTCGTCGTATGGTGATGCGATGGTCAAGTTAGGAATAGGGCGCAAATAAGCCAAATCGAATATACCGTGATGAGTCGGTCCGTCTTCTCCTACCAATCCTGCACGGTCTAGGCATAGCACTACGTTCAACCGCTGGATAGCTATGTCGTGAATGATGTTATCGTAGGCACGTTGCATAAATGATGAGTAGATATTACAGAACGGTTGTAATCCTTCTTTTGCCATTCCTCCTGAAAAAGTTACGGCGTGTCCTTCGGCGATGCCTACGTCAAAAGCCCGGTCGGGCATGGCTTTCATCAATATGTTCATCGAACATCCGGTAGGCATGGCAGGGGTGACACCGATAATTTTCTTGTTTTGCCTTGCCAGTTCCAATAAGGTATTGCCAAATACGTCCTGAAACAGGGGAGGCATTCCGGTAGTGTCAGGAATGATACGTTCACCGGTTTCTTTATTGAATTTTCCGGGAGCGTGCCAAAGGGTCGCTTCTTTTTCAGCCGGTTTGAACCCTTTGCCTTTAACGGTATGGATATGCAACAGTTTTGGTCCTTTCATGTCCTTTATTTCTTTCAGGACTTTGGTCAGTGAAAGCACGTCGTGTCCGTTTACTGGCCCGAAATAGCGGATGTTCATTCCTTCGAAAATGTTTTGCTGTTGGGTCAATACCGATTTTAGGCTGTTGTTGAACCTCAGCAGGCTTTTTTGGCGTTCTTCTGTCAGAATGCCTATTTTACGCAGCTTTTGAGCGATGGCAAAACGCAGACGGTTGTATCCTTCCGAGGTTTGCAGGTTCAGCAGGTATTGTTTCATGCCTCCTACGCTACGGTCGATGGCCATGTTGTTGTCGTTAAGGATAATCAACAGGTTATTGGGAGTGGATGAGGCATTGTTCAGTCCTTCGAAAGCCAGTCCGCCACTCATTGACCCGTCTCCGATGATGGCTACTACATGCCGGTCGTCTTCTCCTTTTCGCGAGGCGGCGACCGCCATTCCTAATGCGGCAGAGATGGAATTGGATGCGTGTCCGCAGGTGAATGTATCGTATTCGCTTTCGGCAGGTGAGGGAAAGGGGCACAAACCGTTCAGTTTCCGGTTGGTGCAGAACCGGTCACGGCGTCCGGTCAGAATCTTGTGACCGTATGCCTGATGCCCTACGTCCCATACGATGCGGTCGTAGGGAGTGTTGAATACGTAATGAAGGGCAACTGTCAATTCAATAACTCCCAAGCTTGAACCGAAATGCCCAGGATTACGGGAAAGTTCGTCAATAATCATTTCCCTAAGCTCTTTGCAAACTTCCGGAAGTAAATCGGCTGGAAGATGGCGCAAATCCTTTGGACTATCTATTTTGTTCAACAATTCGTAAGAAGTAGCTTGTTCCATCTGATTTCTTTTCAATATTAATGGTGCAAAAGTACAATAAATATGTGTAGAGTGTTTACATTTGTACCAAAAATAACGAATATAGTCTGTTTATGGAGTTTAGAACAAAAGTGGATTTACCTGTAGGGATGCCTCCAGTCAATCATTCGGATGTGTTGATGTTGTGGGGATCTTGCTTTGCTGAAAATATCGGGAAGTTGTTTATGGATTATAAATTCAGGTGTGATGTGAACCCGTTTGGTGTGTTATACAATCCAAGTTCGATAGCTGAGGCTATTTCGCAGGTGGATTGTCCTTCTATATATAATAAGGAAAATCTGAAGGAATATCAGGGTGTTTGGTATAGCTTGATGCATCATAGCAGTTTCTCGTCGCGCAATCCCGAAGAATGTCTGACTAAAATCAATGCCCGGTTGCTACATGCTAGAGAATGTCTGCATCAGGCACATTGGGTGATGTTCACTTGGGGAACCGCTTGGGTATATGAGTGGAAAGAAAACGGACAGGTAGTGGGGAACTGTCATAAATTGCCTGGGAATTGTTTTAACCGTCGGTTGTTGGGAGTAGATGAAATCGTAGGGGCTTATTCCTTGTTGGTGGAGAGGTTGTCAGCGTTGAAGCCTGATTTGCACTTTTTGTTTACAGTGAGTCCTATCCGTCATGTAAAAGATGGTATGCATGGTAATCAAATCAGTAAATCTGTGTTGTTGTTGGCCGTGCAAAAACTGATAGACGCCTATCCAGCCCGTTGTTTTTATTTTCCTTCTTATGAAATCATGGTGGATGAATTACGTGATTACCGTTTTTATGCTGATGATATGTTGCATCCGTCATTCCAAGCTGTCCATTATATATGGGAATGTTTTGGGCAGACTTTTTTTCCGCCGGCTACCCACCGCTTCCTTAAAGATTGGGAAGTGGTGAAAAAAGGACTGGAACATCGTCCGTTTGACCCTGATTCGAAGCAATATCAGCGTTTTTTAAGTCAAATACTGTTAAACATAGAAGCGCTAAAAGAAAAATTCGCGTACTTAGATGTCCAAAATGAAATTAATCTATGTCAAGCTCGATTGAAGAAATAGTTTCCGTAATAGGAGCAAATCGTGTCGGAGACCGTCCGGCACAGGTTGATTGGATACTGACTGATAGTCGTTCGTTATGTTTTCCGGAAGAAACATTGTTTTTTGCGCTGAAGACTAAACGCAATGACGGCCATAAGTATATTGAAGAATTGTATGCACGGGGTGTATATAATTTTGTAGTTACTGAAATTCCGAAAAAGATGCAGGGCTGTAAAGATATAAACTTTCTGGTCGTGAGTAATGTGCTGAAAGCTTTACAGCGTTTGGCTGCTAAGCATCGTGAGCAATTCGATGTCCCTGTTGTGGGCATTACGGGAAGTAATGGGAAAACGGTGGTAAAGGAATGGCTTTACCAGTTGCTAAGCCCGGAACGGAGAATTACACGTTCGCCGCGCAGTTATAATTCTCAGATCGGTGTTCCTTTGTCGGTTTGGATGATGGATTCACATACGGAACTGGGTATTTTCGAAGCAGGTATTTCTGAAATGGGGGAAATGGAAGCCTTAGAGCCTATTATCCGTCCCACTATCGGTGTGTTGACTAATATAGGTGGTGCTCATCAGGAGAATTTTACTTCTTTGCAGGAGAAATGTATGGAGAAATTGCTCTTGTTTAAGGATTGTGATGTAATTATTTATAATGGCGATAATGAACTGATAAGCAGTTGTGTGGCGAAATCGTTGTTCGCAGCGCGTGAAATTGCCTGGTCAATGAAAGATGTGGAACGCCCTCTTTTTGTCGAGAAAATAGAAAAAGATGCTACGGGTACGACTGTGAAATATAGGTATTTGGGATTTTTTAAAGAATACCGTATTCCGTATATTGATGATGCTTCCATTGAAAATTCACTGAATTGCCTGGCGGTAGCTTTATATCTGATGGTCTCGCCTGAGACAATAGCCGAACGGATGGCTTGTCTGGAACCGGTAGCTATGCGGCTGGAAGTGAAAGAGGGTAAAAACGGCTGTGTGTTGATAAATGATAGTTATAATTCAGATTTTGCTTCGTTAGACATAGCACTTGATTTTATGGCAAGGCGGTCTGAAGGTAAAATGCGCCGTCGTACGTTGATTCTGTCGGACATTCTGGAGACTGGGCAGCCGGGAAAATTGCTTTATCGCCAAGTCGCAGACTTGGTTCATAGTAGAGGAGTAGACCGGTTAATAGGAGTGGGCGAAGAGATTTCGGCTGCTTCGGCTCGTTTCGAAGTGAAGGATAAACAATTTTTCCAGACTACGAAAGAACTGATAGCTTCCGGTGTGCTTGCTTCGTTACGGGACGATGTCGTTCTGGTGAAGGGGGCGCGAGCTTTTCATTTTGATGAGGTGACGGATTTGTTGGAGTTGAAAGTACACGAAACAATTCTGGAAATAAACCTGAATGCTTTGGTCGATAATTTGAATTATTACCGCAATAAACTGAAACCTGAGACTAAATTGATGTGTATGGTCAAGGCATCGGCATACGGGGCTGGTCCGTTTGAAGTGGCAAAGACTTTGGAAGAACACCGGGTTGATTACCTGGCTGTGGCTGTGGCAGATGAAGGAGCTGATTTGCGGAAGGCAGGCATTACTTGCCCTATCATAATCATGAATCCAGAAGTGACGGCATTTAAGACAATGTTTGCCTATCGCCTTGAACCGAATATTTATGGCTTTCGCATTTTGGAAGATCTGATTAAAGCTGCCGAACGGGAAGGAGTGTCTAATTTCCCTATCCATATTAAAATTGATACGGGCATGCACCGCTTAGGGTTCGATCCGTATAACGATATGAAACCGTTGGTTGAACGTTTGAATCGTCAGTCGGCAGTAATACCACGTTCGGTCTTTTCACATCTGGTGGGAAGTGATTCTTCTCGTTTCGATGCTTTTACACGAAAGCAGATTGAAACGTTTGAAGCCGCTTCGGCCGAATTGCAGGCCGGATTTACGCATAAGATTTTACGTCATATTTGTAATACGGCGGGTATCGAACGCTATCCGGGAGCACAATTTGATATGGTACGGTTGGGTATAGGATTGTATGGGATTGATCCTTATACCAATCGTGTCTTGCATAACGTAAGTACGCTGAAAACTACAATTTTGCAAATTCATAATGTATCAGCAGATGAAACTATTGGCTATAGCCGGAAGGGAGTGTTGCACCGTGACTCACGCATTGCCACTGTTCCTATAGGATATGCTGATGGATTGAATCGGCATTTGGGGAACGGTAATGCCTACTGTTTGGTGAATGGACAGAAAGCCCCGTATATAGGCAATATCTGCATGGATGTGTGTATGATTGATGTGACAGGTATAGACTGTAAGGAAGGGGATAAGGTGGTTGTCTTTGGAGATGACCTGCCCGTGACGGTGTTGTCGAATGCTCTTGATACGATACCTTACGAGATTTTGACCAATGTTTCGAATCGCGTAAAACGGGTATATTTTCAAGATTGAAAAGTCGTTTAGTCGTATTTTATGGCAAAATATGAGGCGATTTTTAGCGAGAATGTAGTAAAAGAGGGGGATATTCAAATAAAATTTAAAATTTAAGCCAAAATAACGGCATTTGATTTTGATATGTCATGAATTTCTTTTTTCTTTGTAGCTGTAAAAAACATTTGGGGCAATAAGCCTGCCTGATATCTTTGTTAACGTAAACTAAGAAGACGGTGCAAGTGTGTTGTCCCAGTAAGAAGACCGACATTCAATTAAATTTCTAATTAATATTAAAAGAGTAATTTTATGGAAACTACTAAAAAACAAAAACAAGGATTTAAGGGAATTGAAGCTGCTGGTTTAGTTATTATCGCATGCTTTATTGTTGCATTGTGTATTTACAAGTTCGTGTTGGGCGATCCGTCTAACTTCATGAACAATGACCCGAACAACCACCCGCTGCCGGGTAACATGTTGGGTACTATCTACAAAGGTGGTGTTGTAGTACCGGTTATCCAGACTTTATTGTTGACTGTGTTGGCATTGAGCGTTGAGCGTTATTTCACTATCCGTGCTGCTTTTGGCCGTGGTAAATTGGTTAAATTCGTTGCTCAGATTAAAGATGCTCTGGCAAAGAATGATATGGAAGCTGCTCAGGCATTGTGCGACAAGCAACGCGGTTCTGTAGCAAATGTAGTAGGTGCAACTTTGCAGACTTATCGTGAGATGGAACAAAATGCTGAATTGGATAAAGACCAGAAGGTATTGGCTATCCAAAAATCATTGGAAGAAGCTACTGCATTGGAAATGCCGATGTTGCAGCAGAACTTGCCGATTATCGGTACGATTACTACATTGGGTACATTGATGGGATTGCTCGGTACAGTTATCGGTATGATCCGTTCATTTGCCGCTCTGTCTGCTGGTGGTGGTACTGACTCAGTTGCGTTGTCAACCGGTATTTCTGAAGCCTTGATCAACACTGCATTCGGTATCTTGACTGGTGCGTTGGCAGTTATTTCTTACAACTACTTTACTAACAAGATTGATAAACTGACTTACAGCCTTGACGAAGTAGGCTTCTCTATCGTACAGACATTCAACGCTACCCATAAATAAACAAGAGACACTTATTGGTCTTTGTGTAAGACGGAAAACGTTATAACTAATTTTTAATAAATAGTTAATTATGGGTAAAGTTCAAATAAAAAAGAAGTCCATGTTTATCGACATGACTGCCATGAGTGACGTGACCGTGTTGCTGCTTACTTTCTTTATGTTGACAGGTAACTTCATTAAGAAAGAGCCGGTACAGGTCGTTACTCCGGGTTCGGTTTCCGAAATCAAGATTCCGGAAACGAACATTCTGCAGATTCTTGTCGAACCGAGTGGCAAGATTTTTATGAGTCTTGACAAACAGCAGGATATGGCAGCTACATTGGAAGCCGTAGGAAAAGAATATGGTCTGAGTTTCACTCCGGAAGAAGTGAAAAAGTTCTCGGTATTCCAAACGTTCGGCGTTCCAATGAAGAATATGAAGCAGTTCCTCGCACTTCCAGGCGAAGAGCAGGACAAGATATTGAAGGATTACGGAATTCCTTGTGACAGTGTGGACAACCAATTTAAGGCTTGGATACGTAATGCACGTGCAACAAACCGCGACTTGCGTATTGCTATCAAGGCCGACCAAAGTACTCCTTATTCTGTCATTAAGAACGTGATGAGTTCTCTTCAAGATTTGAAGGAAAACAGATACAATCTGATTACTTCATTGAAACAAGTGTCTGACGAATAAAAAAGGAGAATTTTAAATATGGCTGAAATACAAGATAATGGTGGAGGCAAAAAAGGTAAAGGATCAAAGCAGAAAAAAATGGCTGTTCGCGTCGACTTCACGCCGATGGTGGATATGAACATGCTTTTGATTACTTTCTTTATGCTCTGTACCTCGTTGAGCAAACCTCAGACGATGGAAATTAGTATGCCGACCAATGATGAGAATATTACTGAAGACCAGCAGAATAAAGTAAAGGCTTCGCAAGCTCTTACAATGCTGTTGGATGCAGATAATAAGCTATATTATTATGAAGGCGAACCTAATTACGAGGATTATACTTCTTTGAAAGAAACCGATTATACTGCCAATGGTATCCGTAAAGTATTGCTCCGCAAGAACTACGAAGCCGTGAAGAAAGTAGAAGAGTTGAAGCAGAAGAAGGCTAATCTGGAAATTACGGAAGACGAGTACAAAAAGCAGGTATCGGAAGTAAAGGCTGCCAAAAATACACCGACTGTGATTATTAAGGCAACCGATAAATCTACTTACAAGAACCTGATTGACGCGTTGGATGAAATGCAGATTTGCAGTATCGGTAAATATGTGATTGTTGACATTACGGAAGGAGATCAGTTCCTGATCGACAATTATAATTCCAAGGGTCAGCTGACCAGAGATGCAGCAGCTAGTTGAAATGTGTAACACCTTAAAAAGAAAAGAATATGGCAAAAATAGATTTGATTTCTTTGGAATGGTGTGAGCTCATTTTCAAAGATAAAAATAAAGCTTACGGTGCGTATAAAATGCGCCGTGATTTTGGTAGACGTCAGTTGGCTGCTATCATTATTGTAATTGTCGTTGCTGCTGTAGGTTTCTACCTTCCTCGACTGATACAGATGGCTATTCCGGAAAAGGAAGAGGAAATGTTGGAAGTAACACAGCTTTCACAATTGGAAGAACCAGAAGTTAAGCAAGAAGAGTTGGTAAAACCGGTAGAACAGATCGCTCCTCCTCCTCAGTTGAAGAGTACCATCAAATTTACTGCTCCGGTCATTAAGAAAGATGAAGAAGTAGCAGACGAAGATGAATTGAAGAGTCAGGACGAGTTGACCGAATCAAAGGTGCAGATTTCTATTGCCGATGTGAAGGGTAACAACGAATTGGAAGGTGCTGATATCGCTGATTTGCAAGAAGTGATTACACAAGCTCCTGAAGAGAAAGAAGAACCTTACACGATGGTAGAACAGATGCCGCAGTTCCCCGGTGGTCCGGCTGAATTGATGAAATACATTTCGAAGAATCTGCGTTATCCGGCTATTGCTCAGGAAAACGGTATTCAGGGACGTGTTATTTTGCGATTTGTCGTGACTGCAGAAGGTAATGTGGAAGATGTGCAGGTTTTGCGTTCTTTGGATCCCTATTGTGACAAAGAAGCTGTACGTGTAGTACAATCTTTGCCGAAGTGGATTCCGGGTAAGCAGAATGGACGTAATGTACCGGTATATTACACTTGTCCGATTGTATTTAGATTGCAGTAATATTTTAAGGAAGCGTGTATGAAAGGAAGTCTTTTAGGTTGTGTTTGTTTACTTTTGGCGTTGGTTTCTTGTAGTCAGAAGCAGGCGGGCGATGGTCAGACTTTGTATTCGGGTTCCATAAAGATTGCAGTAGATGAATCGCTGCGGCCGATTATGGAAGAAGAATTGCAAGTGTATCTGGCATTGACTCCAGAGGCTGAAGTAACTCCTATTTATTGTAGTGAGGTGGAAGCCATTAATTTGCTTTTGCAAGATAGTGTGCGGCTGGCGATTGCAAACCGGCGCTTGAGTGATAAAGAACTGGCTTCTTTTCATACGCGCAAATTCTTTCCAGAGTCCATTCGAATGGCAGTGAGTGGCATTGCTCTGATTACGAATCTGGAGAATGAAGATTCGTTGATAACAGTAGGGCAGTTCCGTCAAATTTTGACTGGTAAAGTAAAATCGTGGAAAGAGTTATATCCGACCTCTCGTTTAGGTGATTTGAATGTAGTGTTTGATAATCCTAATTCGGGAACTATACATTATGCTATTGATTCAATCTGTAAAGGCGAGCCGTTGGCTTCAAATTTGACAGCATTGAAATCGAATGAGGAAGTTATCGAGTATGTATCTAAGACTCCTAATGCGTTGGGAGTTATCGGAGCTAACTGGGTAGGTAATGCAGCAGATTCTACTCACCTTACGTTTAATGAAAGTGTAAAGGTGATGTCTGTCAGCAATTCAGGACATGCGACGGTAGGAAACAGTTATAAGCCCTATCAGGCTTATCTTGCTTTGAGAGAATATCCATTGGTTCATGATGTCTTTATTTTAATAAACGATCCACGTAGTGCTTTGCCAACCGGTTTGATGACTTTCCTTACAAGTGACAAAGGACAAAGAATTATCCTGAAGTCGGGTATTGTGCCGGCAACGCAGCCTGTTCGTTTAGTGAATGTGAAAGATGAGTTTTAATAAGGAATTAATATATGATTATGAAAACTAGAGTTTTGAGTGCATTTTGTTTGAGCTTTTTGTTGTCTGCTTCTCTGTATGCTCAGGAGCCTTTGACTCCCGATATGACAAAGCAGATTGACAAGATTGCTGCAATGATTAAAGATAATCCAGATGCTGCTGAAGATGCTTTCGATGAACTTCTGAAAGGTAAAAATAAAAAGAATGTATCTTTGTTGGTTGCCATTGGTAAAGCATATTTAGACAATGGTAAAATGGATGCAGCGAAAGAATATGCAGAACGTGCAAGAAAAGTGGATTCGAAAAATGGAGAGAGTTATGTTCTGCAGGGAGATATTGCTCTGTCTGTGAAAGATGTGGGTACAGCTTGCGGTTATTATGAACAAGCTATCTTGTTTGACGAGGATTGTTATGATGCATATTATAAGTATGCAAATGCATATATTGGTGTAAATCCTCAGTTGTCAGTAAATATGTTGCTGAAGCTGAAAGAAAAACATCCGACAGAAATTCGTGTTGACCGAGAATTGGCAAATGCTTATTATCAGATGGGTAGTTATGGTAAAGCTAAACAGGTCTTTGATGAATATATGCAAAAAGGAAATCCGGATGTGCAGGATTATTCACGCTATTCGATGTTGCTTTATTTAAATAAAGATTATGCACAGTCATTAGACATGGTCAATAAAGGTTTGGCTATGGAAGCAGACAATCATTTGTTGAAGCGCTTGAAAATGTATGACTTGTATGAAACGAAGGCATATACAGAGGGTATTCAGGCTTCAGATGTATTCTTTGCTGACCCGAACAATCCGGATTATGTATATATGGATTATTTGTATCGGGGACGTCTGTACGCAGCCAATAATGAAGTAGATAAGGCTATGGTCGAATTTGATAAGGCCATGAAAGCAGATGAAAAGAGTGAACATCCTGAAATAGCTAAAGAAGCTTCAGAAGCACAACAGAAAGCGCAAAATTATCCGGAGGCCATCCGTTTTTATCAGTTGTATTTAGACGGTATGAAGGATAAGGCTGAAGTGACAGACTTGTTCATGTTTGGCCGTTTGTATTATATGGCTGCGGGTGCGATGACGCCGACTCCGGGTGATTCTACAGCCAATCAGTCTGTAGCCGCTGTAGATACTATCCAGCGTAAAGCGTATTTGATGGAAGCTGATACTATTTTTGCCCAGGTTGCTGAACGGGTGCCTGATAATTATTTGGGTAATTTTTGGCGTGCGCGTACAAATGCTATGCTTGATCCTGAAACTACAATGGGATTGGCAAAACCTTATTACGAAAAGGCACTTGCTATTTTGGAGCAGAATCCGAAAGCATCAAAGAATGTGCTTATCGAATGTGAAAGTTACTTGGGGTATTATTATTTCTTGAAAGAGGAATATGAACAATCTAAGGTTTATTGGGAAAAGATTCTTGCAATAGATCCGGAGAATCCTACAGCTAAACAGGCAATGGAAGGTCTCAAGCCTTAGTATTTAAATATATAGATTAAAGATTTCAACGTTAAGGACACTGCAGGAGGGTCATGCGATATGCTTGTTTCTGTGCAGTGTCCTTTTGTTTTTGATTTATAAGTTTGTTTAATTAATTACGTATAATGGATTTTATTATTGATTTTGTTTTGCATATCGACAGGTATATGATTGATATTGTGCAGAATTATCATACTTGGACATATGCTATTTTGTTTCTTGTCATTTTTTGTGAAACAGGTTTGGTAGTTACTCCATTTTTGCCTGGCGATTCTCTGTTGTTTGTTGCAGGTGCCATTACCGCTTTACCGGATATGCCGTTGGAAATACATACATTGGTACTTGTCGTTTTTCTGGCAGCAGTATTGGGGGATTCGTGCAATTATATGATTGGGCATTTTCTAGGGCAGAAGTTATTTAGTAATCCTAATTCGAAAATATTCAAGCAAAGTTATTTGAATAAGACCCATGATTTTTTTAAGAAGTATGGAGGCAAGACCATTATTATAGCCCGTTTTGTCCCTATTGTCCGCACTTTTGCTCCGTTTGTAGCTGGTATGGGTAAGATGCATTATTATTATTTTATGTGTTATAACCTGATTGGTGCCGCTTTGTGGGTTGCCTTGTTTGCCTATGCGGGACATTTCTTTGGAGATCTTCCTTTTGTACAAGAAAACTTGAAATTGCTGCTTGTGGCTATTATCTTTATTTCTTTGTTGCCGGCTGTATTTGAAGTAGTACGTGCTAAACTGAAAAAAGGATGAAATATTCGTTGATTATTCCTGTCTACAATCGTCCGGATGAAGTGGATGAATTGTTAGATAGTTTGACAAAACAACATTATACGGAATTTGAAGTGCTCGTGGTAGAAGACGGGTCTTCAAATTCTTGTGAGTCTGTGGTAGACAGGTACGCAGAATTATTAAATATACATTATTTTGTAAAATCTAATTCAGGTCCTGGACAAACGCGGAATTATGGAGCGGAGCGCAGTCATGGCGAATACCTGATTATATTGGACTCTGATTGTGTGTTGCCTCCAGGTTATCTTGATGCGATAGAGGCTGAACTGCAAAGAAACCCTGCTGATGCTTTTGGGGGACCGGACCGTGCGAATGATTCGTTTTCTTCCATCCAAAAGGCTATTAATTATGCCATGACTTCTTTTTTTACAACTGGAGGTATTCGGGGAGGTACGAGGAAAATGGATAAGTTCTATCCCCGTAGTTTTAATATGGGAGTACGGAGAGAGGTTTATCAGGCATTGGGAGGATTTTCGAAGATGCGTTTTGGTGAAGATATTGACTTCAGCATCCGGATTTTCCAAAATGGCTATCATTGCCGGCTTTTTCCTGAAGCCTGGGTGTGGCATAAGCGCCGTACGGACTGGCATAAATTTTTCAAGCAAGTATACAATTCGGGGATTGCACGTATTAATCTTTATAAGAAGTATCCAGAATCGCTGAAGTTGGTACACGGGTTACCGGCTGTATTTGTTTTGGGGGTGATTGCTCTTCTGCTGGTTGCTCCGTTCTGTATTTGGAGCTTGTCATTGTTGTTGGTATTTTCTTTGATTATTTTTATTGATGCTTCGGTGCAAAATAAAAGTGTCTGGATTGGTATACTTTCTGTTGTTGCTGCGTTTATCCAATTAACAGGATATGGTTTGGGATTCCTTTGTGCATGGTGGAAACGTTGTGTATGCCGGCAAGGGGAGTTCGCAGCTTTCGAGAAGAATTTTTACCAATAATGGAAAACAAATTGACTATTAATCAGTGGGCAGAAGAAGACCGTCCACGTGAACGGATGATACAGCAAGGTTCAGCAGCATTAAGCAATGCTGAGCTGCTTGCTATTCTGATAGGCTCTGGCAGTCAGGAAGATTCGGCTGTGGGACTGATGCGGAAAGTGCTTGACTGCTATCACAACAGCCTGAGTGAATTAGGGAGAGCTAATATTGAGGATTTATGCCATTTTAAAGGTATTGGCCTGGCAAAAGCCGTGACGATTCTTGCTGCTTCAGAATTGGGAAAGCGACGCATGGAAGAGGAGCCTAAAGAGCGGAAGCAAATTCGTACGTCCCGTGATATTTATGAGCTTTTTTACCCGTTGATGTGTGACTTGCCAATTGAGGAATGTTGGATATTGCTGCTTAACCAGTCTTCGAAAATTATAGATCGTGTCCGTATCAGTCAGGGTGGACTGGCTTCCACTCAGGTAGATGTGCGTTGTATTTTGCGGGAGGCTTTATTGAAACGTGCGGTATCACTGGTGCTTTGTCACAATCATCCTTCCGGCAATATTTCTCCTAGTCCTGACGATGACCGTCTGACTCAATCGGTAAAGCAAGCTTCTGCGCTGATGAACATACGTTTGCTTGACCACTTGATTGTGACAGACGGTTCTTATTATAGTTACTCTGATGAGGGAAGAATGTGAAGAAACAGTATCGTTTCAAGCGTTATTGCCGGTCTTTATTGATTGTTAAGGTTGGTTATCCAATTTTGTATGGCATCGTTGTTCATTCCGTTCAGCAACTTTCCTTCTTTCCAGTTCAGGCTTGGATAGGATTTTTTCAATTCGGAAACACTGTTACTGATACTGCTTCCACCGGAAGTGGCGAACGGAATGAGGGTTTTGCCTTTCAGGTCATGACTTTCAATGAATGTGTTGATGATTCTTGGAGCAAGGTTCCACCAGATAGGATAGCCGATAAAAACGACATCATATCCGGCAATGTCCGTTTCCGTTGCTTTAAGTGTCGGACGGGATTGGGCATCGTCCATCTCTACTGAACTACGTGACTGGCGGTTGTTCCAGTCGAGGTCAGCCTCAGTATAAGGGCTCTGAGGTGCAATTTCGAACAGTTCTCCTCCGGTAATGTCTGCAATGTTACGAGCGACTTGGGCAGTGGTTCCGGTTGCTGAAAAATAAGCGACCAACGTCTTGGATGATGTGTTGCTTACATTAGGTTTGTCTTTCTTTTGGGCGCAGGCGGTAAAGCAGATGGCAAGTACTGCCGCGATGGATAATAAAATCTTGTTCATAACGTAATGTTTTTATTTCAAATGATTATTATCTGTTGAGCCATTGTTAATCTCTTTCAGCCACTCTGTTAGCATAGTATGGCAATTGTCAGTCTGTGACGAACGTATCCACAGGCTGGGTGTCATTGTTTTCTACAAAGATAGTGCGAATGTGTAACATCGTTTTTGCCCTTCGGCTCAAAGTGTTTTGTTGTGAGGGTCAAAGCAGGGAAATCACTGTTTTTCCTTGCTCTGCTTTCCGATTTTTGCTATCTTCGTAAACAAAAATAATATGAGCGCATCATTTCATATCATAGACAAATCTACGTGGGAACGAACTATTTACTTTGATTACTACTATTCCCAAATCAAATGTAAATACAACCTCAATGCCAACATTGACATTACCCACCTTGTAAGCGAACAGAAAAGAAGAGGAATCAGGTTCTTTCCTACGATGCTTTATGTCATTATGAAAGCTGTCAATCAGAACAAAGAATTTCGTATGAGTTTTAACGTAAATGGAGAGTTGGGATATTGGGAAGAGGTTGTTCCATGTTACACCTTGTTTCACCCGGAAACCAGGACATTTACAGATATCTGGAGCGAATATTATGATGATTTCGATACGTTCTACCACACCGTTGTGGAAGATATGGAAAAATACCGCAATGTGACAGGAGTCATTAAAGCACGTCCTGAACAACCAGCTAATTTTTGTCCCATCTCATGCCTGCCGTGGCTGAGTTTTACAGCCTTTGCACAAGATACTTATACGGAAAGTGCGTTTCTTTTTCCGCTCATTAAATTCGGGAAATATTTCGAGGCGAATGGACGTGTGGAGATACCGATTTCTGTCTTCGTCAGTCATGCTGTAGCTGATGGGTATCATACGTGCAAGCTTATTAATGATATGCAGAACATCGCACGGAAATTCTAATCAGATTTATACTTTAAGCGGCATTAAAATGTGCATTTTCTTGTTTTGAATTTCTCCAAAAAGTTATTCTCGTCTTGATGTATCCGTTTTCGTGTGTGCTTTGGGCGATTTGGGGATCCTTCTGTTCTTCGTCAGAAAACTCACTATTTCCCTCATAATAGAGACGCAAAATTTTGCGGTTGAAAAATCATCCCCAATCATCACACGATAAATTCAAAGCAGTTTCTTACTGACTGCCGCCCTTCCAGATAATATCATTGCAAGACGCATCCGGTTGCGGAAGTCTGCGGATATAGGTGCGTCGGCAAACGCATATAGGCTCATCCGCTGTAAGATTATTAATCTTCAGGCTGCAAGATTATTAATCTTACAAGCGGAAGATTATTAATCTTACACCAGACGAAGGAGGACACAGGGGCACACAGAGTCTTTTAAATTTTTCCTTTGTGGTACTCTGTGGTGAATAGTTATGTTTCATTAAAATACACCAATCCATTCCGCCGCATGGTATAAGAAGTTCTGAAGATCCCCTGCAAGCGGAACGGCAGGCAAGGGATTTTTAATTTCAGAATCCCACTTGTTTCTGTTGTTCGGCATTGTAGCGGTCGCCCGTTACGGGAATGGCGGCTACGGCATCCTCCAGCTGTTTCCACTCGGTGAAGTCCAGTGTGCGCAGGTTTTCTTCGAGGTGCGAGAGCTTCGTGGTGCCGGGAATGGGTACTATCCACGGTTCTTTCTGCAAAAGCCAGCCAAGGGCAAGCTGGGCGGCGGTCATGCCCCGTTCGCGTCCGAAGCGTTGCAGCACATTCACGATGCGATAATTGGTACGCATGGCTTCCGGTGTAAAGTGGGGCAGCGTGGTGCGGTTGTCGTTGTGCGGGTCGAACTCGGTATATTCATTTAAGTCGCCGCCGAGGAAGCCCCGGTTCATCGGACTGTAAGGCACGAAACCGATACCCAGCTCACGGCATACATCCAATACACCGTTCTTCTCTACCTCACGGTGCATCAGGTGGTATTCGCTCTGGATGGCGGTCAGCGGACAGACGGCGTGCGCCTTGCGGATAGTCTCTGCGCTGACCTCGCACATGCCCCAATGCAAGACCTTGCCTTCCTTTATCAAATCGGCGATAGTCCCCGCTACGTCCTCCACCGGCGTGTTGCGGTCGAAGCGATGTTGGTAGAACATCGGAATGACATCGGTGCGCAGGCGTTTCAACGATTCCTCGCAATAGCGGCGGATAGTGGCGGGGCGGCTGTCCTGTCGTCCGGTGGCTTTCCCGTCGATAACTTCATGACCGAACTTGGTCGTCACGTTCACCTTACCTCGAAACTCTCCCAATGCTTTGCCTGCCAGTTCTTCATTGTTCAGCGGACCGTAGATGATAGCGGTGTCAAACAGTGTCACGCCACGGTCCATCGCCTCGTGCAGCAGGCGGATGCACTGCTTTTTGTCGGGATGATAACTGCGGTTGTAGGTCATGCCCATCACACCGAATCCCAATGCCGACACCTCGAAAGCCGCCTTGCCTGTGCCGAGCGTGCGGTGAGCGGTAATCGTTGCGGCTTTGGCATCTCCGGCAGATGCAGTTTTGCTTCCGGTAACCGCACGAGTGGCAGCCTGTACTTTGTCCAATGCCGGGGAGACAGCCAGAGCTGCTCCCACAGCAGCCGCCGTCTTCAGAAAACCGCGACGGCTGAAACCTTCTTTCTTGTTCAAGTCTTCCATATTGCCTTTTAAATGAAAAATGCGAATCAGGAGTTAAACGTAGTTATGTTTCACAGGAGTTATCACTTCGTTCAGGAGTTACAGGCCAATAGTCTTACTTCTGAAACCGGCGCAAAAAGGTATTGGCATCTAACTTCCAGCCCGCCCTGCGGGCGATAACTACCTATAACTCCCTTTTAACTCCTGATTGGCATGAAAAAAATTACTTTATTTTCAGTCCCGGAATCAGCGGTGTCGTATCCACCAGTTCCAAATCCTTTACCATATCCAGCGTACCCTGTTTGTACTTCTGGAAATGGAGAGTCTTCAAATGGCTTTCGTAAGTGGCACGGTCGGCATAGATTTCGAGGATGGTAATCTTGTGGGGCGCATCCTTTTCGGCTGTGGCATAAAGAGTGAGCACGCCCGGCTCCAGCCGCATGGAGGCTTCTATTTCCTCTTTCAGATAGGCGTTGTATTCATCCAACCGTTCCGGGTCTACTGTTATTTTCGAAAGGCGTACCAGGTTATCCGTAGCCGGTGCAGCCGGTTTGGCCGCTTCCTGCTTGATGATGCGCAATGCCTTGATGGCTGCCGGGAAACCGATGTAGGGAAGGCATTGGATGACCGCTGCGGTCACTTCTTCGGGCGTATTGCCTGCCTGGATGTTTCCGTGGAAATGCGACTGCAACTGGCTTTCCGCTTCCAGTGTCGTCAGGATGCAGTAGCCGAGCAGTTCTTTGGTTTTCAAGTCAAGTCCGTTACGGGTGTATATCTCGCCAAAGAAATAGTCGGTCAGGAAGCGTGCTACCTCTTCACCCATTCCGCCGGGCACGCCTTCCATCACGGCAGAGATTCCTCCGTGGTAGAGTTTGTCCTGAATGGCTGCGCCCTGCTCATGACGGTTCGCTTCGGTGACGGTGGTCTGATTCTCCAAGGGAAGGCTGATGTCGCGCTCCTTGAATACTTCGTTCACCGTTCCGACGGCATTGAGCATCTTGGGGAAACCGATGAACGGTGCTGTCAGATACATCGCTTCCCGTAATTCCACAGGGGTGACGCCCACGTTCAGGGCGGCTCCCGCATGGACTTTCAGTTGCGGAAGCGTCTGCATCGTGGCAAGGGTGACACAAGTAATCATTTCGCGCTGTTTCAAGCTCAAGTTTCCCGTAGTAAACACTTCGCCGAAGATAAATTTCTGAAGGATGTCCATCATCTCCGGGTCTGTGCCATGTCCGGTCAGGGCTTCACCGCCGAAAAGGGTACGGTAATTTTCCTTGCACGTTTCTATTCTGTTCATTGTTTCGTCGTTCTGTGCCTTTGCCGGCATGAGTCCTGCCAGCAATAAGGCGAATATAATTACAGATTGTTTCATATTCATCATGTTACTGTCTATAGACTTTTTCCTAACTGATATGCCTGTTCGGGATAGCGGGTGTTGCGAATGGAACCTGCCGTCCATACCCCGGAAGCGACCACCTCACCCACACTTTCCCAGCCGAGATATTCCATTAATGTGCGGTAATGCAGCAGCATCGGTTCTGCTTCCTTCTTCGCCGTATCGGCATAGGTCATCAGGTAAGCAGCCTTCTTGTAATGGCCTTTAATTTGCCCGTTGATGGCATAGAATCGGTCGATTACCCGTTTCATCTGTGCTGAAATGCCAAAATAATACATCGGTGTGGCGAACACTACCATGTCTGCCGCGATGAGATGCGGACGCAGTTCATTAAAATCATCCTTTATCACACACGGACCGTCCATGCCGCAACGGTTGCAGGCACGGCAAGGTTCCACTTGTTTGAAGGCGCAATCGAAACGGTATATCTCATGTCCTTTTTCCTGTGCGCCTTTGATGAACTGTTCCGCCAGATAAGCCGAATTTCCATTCCGGCGGGGACTACCGGTCAATACTACTATTTTCATTCTACTACTATTTTTAGTGTTCAAATTTTCTACGGCTTTCATGATGCCGCCTCCCAAGATCATACTCCCTGTAGCTGCGAGCAGGGATTTACGGAGAAAATCCCGGCGCTTCATCAGTTCTCAGGATTAAATGTTTTTCCAAATGTCGTACATTTAGCGATTTCGTCTCCCGTCCGCAAATAGGTATAGTTGGGCATTTCGAAGAGGACGGGCTTCACTTTGCTGTAGTCCGGCTTCCCTTTGTCATTGAGAATACTTTCTTCGGCATAGGTGTTCGTGATTTTGCAGATGAAGTTATCGAACGTATCCGTTCCGTAATTATCTACCACCTCACATTCCATCACCAACGGACTTTCATCAATGACAGGAGTTCCGGCTTCACCCGGATGCCAGACAAAAACTTCCGATTTGTCCGTTTTCGCTCCGCTGACGCAACCGACATAGTCAGCACGTTGCAGCATGGCTTCGTCTACCATATTGACGGACACCTTGCCTGTGGTTTTCACACCTTGGTTGGTGTAATGCGCCTTGTGCATACTCAGCAGGATGCGGTCGTGCCCGATGATGCCCACATGGGCAACGAGCAGCCAGTTTACCTTTCCGTTTACCTCCGTACCCACTACTACGGCGGGAGTAGGATACAATGCCAATGTCTGGCCGATGTTCTTTTTCATATTCTCTTCCGTTTGAAAATTGTATGACTATTTGCCGGTCAACGCCTCCTGGTCTTCGGGATATCGTGCTCCGATGATTTCGATGCTGTCCAGATGACGGCGGATATCGGCAAGCTCTTCCGTGGTAAAGCGAATGTCCGCTCCGCCGATATTCTCCTTGATGCGTTCAATACGTTTCGTGCCGGGAATAGGGACAATCCACGGTTGCTGTGCCAGGAGCCAGCCGATGGCAATACGTGCCGGAGAGGTTTCTTTCCGATGGGCAAGTTCTTTCACATACTCTACCAACGCTACATTGTGTTGCAGGTTCTCCGGCTGGAAACGGGGAATGGAGGAACGGAAATCCGTCTTGTCGAACGTGGTGTTGCGGTCGAAGCGTCCGGTCAGCATGGCTTTCCCCAGCGGACTGAACGGCACGAAGCCGATGCCCAGCTCCTCCAAGGTAGGGAGCAGTTCCTTTTCCACTTGACGGTACCACAGGGAATATTCGCTCTGTACTGCCGCAAGCGGACATACGGCATGGGCACGGCGCACCGTGGCAGGGGCGGCTTCGGACAAGCCCCAATACAACACCTTGCCCTCTTTGATGAGCGAAGCAACCGTATCCGCCACTTCTTCTATCGGCGTATCCGGGTCTACCCGGTGCTGGTAGTAGAGGTCAATGTGGTCGGTACGCAGGCGGCGGAGCGAACCTTCCACCGCCCGGCGGATGGTGTCGGGTTTGCTTGACAGGCTTACGGGGCGTGCCGATGTATTAAGGTCGGGCATATCCACCAAGTTATAGCCGAACTTCGTGGCGATGACTACTTTGTCGCGGACCGGTTCCAAAGCTTCGCCCACTAACTCTTCGTTCTTGAACGCACTATACACCTCTGCCGTATCAAAGAATGTAACTCCCAACTCTACCGCCTCGCGCAACGTGGCGATGGCTTCTTTCCGGTCAGGATAGGGAGGATAGCTCTGCGTAAATCCCATGCAGCCCAGTCCTACTTCCGAAACTTCCAGTCCTTGTTTTCCTAATGTTCTTGTTTTCATCGTTATTATTTGCCTAATGAGAGCGTTACCGTTACATCACCGTTTCCCAATGCAGACTTCAATTGCGCACCATCGGCATTGTCTATCTTGCCTATGCGGGTGAAGTTCCACGAATTAGTCGAATAATAAATTACCAGGTATTTCCCCTGATAAAGGATAATGTCGCCGGGACCGGTCGATGTCTGTCGGTCATTGCGCGGAAGGCTGGTACCCAGCGGTCCCACTTTTTCCATGTTGCCGTAGTCTTCCATTTCCACGGTGACGTCTCCTTTTGATAGCAATTCTATCAAAGCATCTGCGGACGAATTATCCGCTAAAGTGGCGGTAAATGTCTTACCGTCCTTGATGGTCAGTCTGATTGTGTTATTTCCCATATTTGCTTTCATTTGATTGTCTGAAACTCTTTGTTGTGCCTGAACTGCTGTCATAAAGACCGAGAGCAGCAACAGGAGGACGAGATGCAGTCTATTCATCGTTTTTTCCTTTTTCTAAAATTACTTACCATGTAGTCGACAACGTCAATCCTGATGGAGAAGTGCTTTCCCCGCTGTTCCCAATGGGAGTCGTTCTTATTTGTAGGATTCCCGATAGACGTTCACGATATCTTCGTCCGACATCTGGACACGGTCGCTGGTGAACATCACGCCCATTACCTCACGGGTGTTACGCATCAGCGTCTCGAACTCGTCGGGAGTAATGCCGTAGTCGGACATCTTCAGGTCGGCAACGCCGCACGCCTCTTGCAGACGGGTGAGGGCGGTCAGGAAGTCTTTGGGTTTCGTGGCTTCCGGCATACCCATTGCCTGTGCCATTCGGATGAAGCGGTCGTCGCAGGCATGGTGCTCGATGAAATATTTATAATAGGCACGGCTCACCATAATCAGACCGGCACCGTGAGGCAGATTGGGATGATAAGCAGAGAGTGCGTGCTCCAGGGCGTGTTCGCTGGTGATAAGTGTCAGGCACATCACGCCGCCGGACAACGTATTGCCGAAAGCCACACGGGTACGGGCTTCGAGGTCGTTGCCGTCCTTGATGGCACGGGGCAGGTATTCGGCAATGTTGCGGATGGCTTCGAGGGCATACATGTCGCTCATCAGATTGGCACCTTTCGCAATGTATCCTTCCGTGCTATGGAACAGAGCATCGAAGCCTTGATAGGCAGTGAATGTTGCCGGTACACTTTTCATTAGTTCTGCATCAACGATGGAGAGGACGGGAAACAGGGATGCATCACCCACGAAGGCTTTCTCAAACGTGTCCTCCTTCGTAATAACGCCGGAGTTGTCCGTTTCCGACCCTGTACCTGCCGTGGTGGTAATAGCAACGATAGGCAACGGCTTTACGGCAATAGGCTGTCCTTTTCCTGAACCAATGGGCACGTAATCCCACAGTTCGCCTTCATTCGTAGCCATGACCGCGATAGCCTTTGCGCAATCCATGACACTGCCTCCACCCAACGCAACGAGAAAATCACACCCATTGTCGCGTGCAGTCTTTGCACCGGCATTGACGTTGCCTACGGTAGGATTGGGAGCTACACCGTCGAAGATGCAGGTCTCCACACCGGCTTTGTGCAACTGCTCTTCCGTGCGGGCAAGATAGCCGTTGGCGCGGGTGGATTTACCATTAGAGATGATAATGAGGGCACGCCGTCCCGGCATGGGTTGTTCACTCAGTTTGTTCAGCATCCCTGCACCGAACATTACACGGGTAGGGATATACATGTCGTAGTTGTTGTTCGTTTTCATTTTGTAGGTTATATTTAATGATTCTGATGCAAAGGTAGCAGACTGCCGGTGGAAAGGAGATAACATATTTACTGACGGTTGTAACCGATTTACGGATTATTTTCCCATTGTTTCCTTTACTTTTGCCAACAGATTGGGAATATCCAGATGCTGCGGGCACTTTGCCAGGCATTCTCCGCATCCGATGCACGATGAAGCCGGATCGCCGCGCTGGACGGGAGACATGGATACAGTGTAATCCATCATTGCCCGCTCCTTGTTGCGGTGCAGCAGGTAGTTGTTGTAGACATAGGCGAAGATGTAACCGATGGCAACATTTTGCGGGCAGGGAATACACTGGTAACATCCGGTACAGTCAATGTGTCCTGGTGCATGGCGGTAAGCGTAGATGGCTGATCCCAATGCCTCGCGTTCGGCAGGTGTAAGCATATTCGGTTTTGCCTTGGCTGCATAACTCAGATTTTCCTCCACATCTTCCATGGAACCCATGCCGCTGACGGCTACGCTTACTTCGGGAATGTCCCACAGGTAATCCAGTGCCCACTCCGCATCGGGTTTTCGGATACCGGTAGAGGCAAGCGCATCGCGCATCACTTGTGGCAGGTTGGCAAGGAAGCCGGTGCGGACAGGCTTCATTACCGCCAGCCCCATACCGTTGGCAGCGGCATATTTCGGGCCGAGCACACCTGCCTCGTATTCATAATCAAGGTAATTGTGCTGGATAAGGCAGAAATCCCATGCCGGTGTATATTCGACTACCCGTTTGAACAGTTGCAGGCTGTCGTGGAAAGAGAATCCCATAAAGCGTATTTTCCCTTGCGCCTTCAGATTCTCCATCTTCTCGATAAGCCGATACGGCAGCACATAGTCTTTCCATGCCCGGTGCATAATCATGTGGATGTGGTAGAAATCAATCACATCCGTATCAATCGCACGCCGGGACTGGTCGAAGAACTTTTCGAAATCGTCTGCATTCTGCATCTCCCACCACGGCATTTTGGAAGTGACATAAACCCGGTCGCGCCAGCCTCCTGCAAGTGCCTTGCCGACTGCCTGCTCGCTTTCGCCTCCCATATAGACACGTCCGGTATCAATGTAGTTCACTCCGCCTTCGATGGCACGGTGTACCATCGGGGTAGTCTGGTCGAAATCCACATGCCCGTTCTTCATTGGCAGGCGCAACATGCCAAAACCTAATGCCGATACATTTACCCCTGTTCTGCCCATCGGGCGGTATTGCATCTGCGAGTTGTAATTCAGAATATCTTTTGCTTTCTGCTCCTGCTCCACACGTCTGTTTGCTTCTTGCGCAATGGCTTTCGGTCCCATTGCGGCACCGACAGCCGCAGCGAATAATCCGCTTTTGATGAAATCTCTTCTATCCATAATTTTTAAATGAAGAATGAAGAACTAAAAATGAAGAATTAAAGATGAGTCAATCCAATGAGCCACGCCGGGTTGTGGCGTACCAGTAAGTCAATGTCGCTTTGAGGGATGCCTTCTGCCAGCAGTTTCAGGATGCAATCCCTCATACCCTCAATGGGGTGTGGCATCACCGCCTGTCCTAAGTCGGTGGAAATGAAACTCCGTGACGGGGCAATGCGAACAAAACCGGCAAACTCCCCGATGCTTTGCCGGGAATATTGCGGCATCTTTGTGCCTTTTCCCCACAGGCAGGGCAGGTAGCAATATTCGATGTACGCACCAAGGTCGATGCACTGCTTGATCTGGTCGGCAGTCATTTTCCAGAAATGAGAATTGGCATGAGTGACGACAAATTTGTCCACACCTATTTCCTTTGCCCTACGGGCGAGCGTGATGCTTTCCTGCGGCGAAGCGTGTCCGGTGGCAAAGATGATGCCGGCTTCCGCACAGATTTCCATTATGCGAATGACTTCGGGCAATACCTGTCCGTTATCATCCAACACGGGAATGCCTTTCTCTTTCCTGCCTTCACATTGGTAATGATAGGCTGCGTCAAGTGTCGGCATCCAGATGCACCGGCACAGTCCTCCACTTGTTTCTACGGCTTTCTGTGCGGCAAACGGATTTACCTTGTCCCCATGCACACGGTTCATGCAGAAACTGCCGAAACATTCCGCTTCCGGCAGTGCTTGCCGGATGATATATGCCCTGTCGTGACAACTGAAGTCATTGGACTTGAACATCACGGCACGGTATCCGGCACGCATGGCATCCTGCATGAAACCATATTCATCTACCGAGCGTTCCCGCGAATCGGGGCGGCAGTGCAGGTGGATGTCGCATACTCCTTTTACTAATCCGTCTTCTGTAAACATATCATTCTTATCTCCATTTTTCTCCGAAAGAAAATCCATGGCACGGGCAGGTATCGCTGCCTGTGCGAACAATACTCCTCCGGTCAGCACGGAACTCTTGATAAAGTCCCTGCGATTTATTTTTCCATTATCATTCATCGCTTTTCTTTTTTTGCAAAAATAGCCGGTATCTAACTTAAAGGACATAACCTATTTACGGAGATTTGTAACTCATTTACAGATTACGGTTCAACGCCGATACAAGTTACGGTAGAAACTTTTATTTTTGCGATACAAGAATGTAATGATGATACGAATATGAAAACAGATTTGATAAAAATGGATACGGTAGAAGAGTACAACAAACTGTTCGGACTGGAAACACTTCACCCGTTGGTGAATGTCATCGACCTTTCGGAAGCCACCCGATTCCCTACACGTTTCACTATCAATTACGGCATCTATGCCCTGTTCTTGAAAGAAACCAAATGTGGCGATATCCGTTATGGAAGGCAGGTTTATGATTATCGGGAAGGCACGATTACCAGTTTCGCACCGGGGCAGGTGTCGGAAACGGAAATGCTGGAAGGCATGAAGCCCACGGCACGCGGCATTGTGTTTCATCCCGATCTGATTAAAGGCACATCGCTCGGACAGGAAATCAAGTCTTATTCTTTCTTCTCTTACAATTCTACCGAAGCCCTGCACCTTTCGGACGAAGAGAAAAGCATCATCCTCGATTGTCTGGCTAAAATAAAAATAGAACTGACGCATCCGATAGACAAGTTGAGCAAACGGTTGATTGCAAGAAATATCCAGTTGCTGCTTGACTATTGTATGCGTTTTTATAACCGGCAATTCGTCACCCGCGAGAAATCAAACAAGGATGTGCTGACCCGTTTCGAAGCTTTGCTCGACGATTATTTTCAAAGTGGAAAGTCGCGTACCAACGGACTGCCGACCGTACGGTATTTTGCCGATAAGGTATTTCTTTCTCCCAACTACTTTGGAGACCTTATTAAGAAAGAAACGGGAAAAAATCCGCAGGAATACATCCAGGGTAAAATCATAGATACTGCCAAAGACATGCTCGCCGATACGGAGAAGACCGTAAACCAGATTGCCGATGAATTGGGCTTTCAATATTCCCAACATTTCAACCGGGTATTTAAGAAAGTGGCAGGATATACGCCCAGCGAATACAGAAAACGGGTGGCTGCAGGGTGAATTGCGGTCGAACGCTTTGAGCTGCTCTATATTTTCGGGAGAAGCTGCTGCGTTGAAACGAATCTGTCCTTTTTTATCGAAAATGACATAACGTGGTATAAACAAGGTTTTACGTTTGTCTCCGAATGTTTTATATATCTCATCATGAAACTGTATGCGTACATGTTCTCCCATCAAATCATAGGCATTTATACTTTGAATGGTGTGAAATTGTGTATTTAAATGGCAGTTTCAAAGAAAATAATGAAAAATATGCCGGGTTGAGCCTGAATTTCAGAAGATGGTCAGGAATCAATTCGAGGGCTGGAAAATCAGGAGTAGCCATAGCAGCTTTCGTCTCTATGGTTGAAACGGATGGAACAGTGAGGAGCCGAGTCAGAGCGAGGAGTTCTGATGACGGCTTTTCTTTTTTCTCTTTATTTTATTCATCTATACGGCGCAGTTTTTCCTGATTCTTCTTATCATAGGCTTCTCCTCTTGGCAACAGATACTCGAACATCACCACATCATTTTCAATATGGACATGGAAGGTGAAGAACGCCCGGTAACTGCCGATGCGTATGCGATAAACGAAATCATAGCCGACCAGCTTCTTGCAATCAGTTATTTCATCAATACATCGGGCTTCCATGACTCCCTGTATGGCATTCCTGACAGAATCAAGTACTTTGCCGGATAATTTTCTGACTGCCTTAACAAATGCCTTTGAATACTCTACCTTCATTTCCTTTCAATACCCAGCCAGTTTTCAAAATCCTGTTTTTCTTTTTCCCCGACCCTTACATGCCCGTCAGGTTCATTTTTTGAAAGCCACCGGTATGCATCATTGTCATCCATACCGGCTAGCATATCCTCTACGTCTTTCGCAAGAAGTCCCTCAATGTATCTTTTTAAATTGGTGCCTTGCATGGCTGCTTTTACAGACAGATACCGGAAAATATCTTCTGGTATGTCTATTATTTTTCTTCTAGTAGCTTTAACCGTAGTATCCATAATATTCGTTTCGTTTTTCGCAAAGGTATATAAAGTATATGATATATACAACTTTCTGGTGGTGAGATTGTGATTCTAAACATTTCAAAACAACGCCACAAATCCCTCTTCCCGAACAAAAAAATAGGAACTAAGTTTTTATGCTTAATTCCTATAACTTGTTAATCTCTAAAAGATTATCAGCGGAGAGACAGGGATTCGAACCCTGGGAACAGTTACCCGTTCACCGCATTTCGAGTGCGGCCCGATCGACCACTCCGGCATCTCTCCAAAATAAAAAGCGCTTTCTGAAAAAAATCATGAAAGCGCTTCTGTTCAGCGGAGAGAGAGGGTAATGAACCTTTACCCTAACTCTCTGTATATTACGCTTTTGCGTTACACCGTATTGGCGTTTTGTAGCAATCTTGTAGCACAGCATTGAATGCTTCCTGAAGTCCATCTGACGACCTCTATCGTCACTTCTTTAGGGTACAAAAGTAGTTATTTTCGAACTAATCTCCAAATGTTTGAAAATAATTTTTTTAGGATTATTTCTGCTACACTTTTAGTGCATGGTGCAAGCCCCTTATATAAGGAGGCTTGCACCATGCACTAAGGGTGAATAAGGGAACCATTGGATGTTGTCTATATCGCTTTAACTTGCATTAAGAATTATACAGGATCCTCGTCATCCAGTGGATTCCGACAGATTGGTTCAAAATGGTTTTGTGCGTCAAAGCAAGAAGCTGCTGTGCCTGGAAACTCTTCTATAAGGGCTTTCCGTACCTCATCATGTCCTTTAAATACAGTAAACCATATAGACCAGCAACCATGCCCCTTGACTAAATCGACAATCGTATAAGCATCAATTGATCCAGCTATATATTTTTCCAGATAGATGTTTGCCAAGTTCCATTTTTCCAACCTTATCCTCCATCGATAGTCTTTCGCACTTGAATCTTTCGGTCCTTTATTTAGTCCCACAAGCTCAAGCAACGCACGGGCATTGTTCGCTGATTTTCCGCTTAAAGAAGGATTAACTTCTACCACGCCTCCTGCTTTATAGCAAAGGCTCAGAAAAGTGTTGTTGAGGTGTGGCAAGTGGCAACTTCCATACACAACGTTTTTTGTGTCTTTGTTGTCTGCTCCGTTGCAAGTTGGACAGGAAAGCAAGAAATTACTCCATGCGGTTTCAAGATGGGCATAGATATAGTTGCCATCAGCAACTTTGTATTTTTTAGGTTGGATATGTTCAACCTACAAGTCTCGTTCATCGTCATAAGCTTTTTCGCAATAAGAACATATCGTTCCCAAGTTCATGCATAAAGGGTGCTTTGCATCTTTATAATTGGGATAATTATCATTGATGCGTGGCTCATTCTCAGGATTCCATTTCTCAACAGGCCTCATAACACATTCCTTTCTGCTCTAAGAAGTGCCACATAAGCCGGGTCGTCAGAAAACAGGCTTTCTATCTCATCCAACTCTTTCTTGACCTTTAGAGCATCTGGCGTGTCTGCCTTTTCTTCCTTCACAAGCCGGTAGTATTCTTCCGCTTTTTCTACCATTTCATTGTATTTGGCACTTCTGACAGTATCCATATTCATCTCATTTATAACGATTTCCTCAATACTCCGTTTGTTCGGGTCATCAATACCCTTTACCCCGTCCAAAGTAATTACATTCTGGCTTTTCACACTTTGCACGATAAACGGCGAGTGAGTAGTCACAATAAACTGCATCATTGGAAATGCGGTCTGCAAATCCAAGAGGATGTGCTTTTGCCAATGAGGATGTAAATACAAGTCCACCTCGTCTATCATGACAATTCCCGGTGTCTTTTTTACCGCGTCTACACCTAAAAAACCATTGAGTTCAATACACCGATAGGCGATTTCTGCGACGATGTTTATCATCGACTTAAAACCGTCGCTCATCATGTCATACGTGAGCCAGTAGGGTTGTGGATCTTTTGCCATCTGTATTTCGGCAGTAAACTCATTGTTTTTCCGGTCAATCTCAATTACTTTTAATGCAGGTATGGCATCAGATAACGCATTCAGAAAGGCAATGTCAGATCCTGCAAATTCACGCCCTTTATCCAGTTCCTTATCAAATCTATAAATCCAGTCAAATGCACTTTTGAAGTCCACTTTTTCATCCAACGCACATTTATATGCCTTTTCTTCCCTCGAAGCACGTGCTTTTGTTTTTTCTGCCCCATTATAGTTGTTCTCAAGACGGGAAGCACCGAATGATATCATTAACGGTAATACCGATGTTGTTTTTGTTATGTCAGCATCACGTCGTTTCTGTTCCATATTAGCCACCATATCTTTCAATTCCCCAGCATTTTTACGAGAATTTTTGGAACCAAGTCTAAGCCATTTGATGTCCTTTTCTTGGCAGGAGTATTCCTTTGATGTGAAATTGTAGTTTCCATCAATGAAGCAAGCATTTACTTCAAAAACTGGTTTCGCCTGCTGTTTTTGAAAACTTTTAGTCAATTCACTGTATTTCCTTACGACATCGCTATCTTTCGTGTTTCTGGCACAGCCGGTGACGAGAGTCAACTCTTGCAAAAAAGCGCCCAATGCTATTTGCACGGCATGAAGTAACGTGGTCTTACCTGTTGTATTATTTCCTAAAACAACATTCATTCTTGAATCAAAAATGAAAGATCGTTCTGTAAAACCACGAAAGTTCCTTATTGTTATGTCCTTTATCCTCATATTATGAATTTTGTATGATGATTACTTTTTCAGCCCTTGAAGGAATATTGGAGACTAATAAATCCTTAACGTCTACTTGTAGCACTTCAGCTATTCTCATGAGCATCTCCAAAGATGGTTGGGATTTATTCGTACACCATTTGCTAACTGTTGTAGGGTCTTTGCCGAGCATTACGGCCAACCATTTAGCAGTACGTTTTTTTTCCGCAAGCACTACTTTTAATCTGTTTATATCTTTATCTACCATAGGATGTTGTGGATTATTATGCAAAGGTATAAAAATATATGTAACTTTGGCATAAGATATAGTAATTTTGCTGATAAATTAGCGTTTTAGTCCATTATTATGAAAGAGGAAATTAACTACAATAAAAATTATTCATCATCTGTATGAATAAGAATCCATGTAACATCCCATTCATATTCATGCAGCTGGTTCTCACTTGTATTTATTATCTTCCTACATATATATTAAACTTGCACCTGTTGAAAGGTTTGGTGCGTACTCTGCAAATGTTTGCATATTGTGCAATACAACCAATTGCAGGTGCCACTAAATTTGTAAAATATGGACAATATCGGTGCAAAACTGAAAAGGAAACGTGAAGAAAAGAACTATTCGCAAGAGTATGTGGCTGAACAACTGGATGTTTCGCCTTCGACTGTATCCAGGGTTGAGAGCGATGCAGGCAATGTAAAACTATGCATTATAGAAAAGTATTGCAAAGTGTTGGAGATGTCCATTGCTGAATTATTTGCAGGAGATGCAAGCCCCACAGCCTACACTTATTCTGTGACTATTCAGATAGGTGTACAACGCATTGAAGAGCTACAAAAATTGGAAAAAGTTCTAGTTTCCATGCAAAAGAAATAATAAAAACTTATAAATATGGAAGTTATCACAATTGACAGTGCAGCCTTTCTGAAATTGAAAGAGCAATTGGATAGAATAGAAAGCTATATTGAGCGAACTGTGGAGTTGAACAAGGATATTGACGATGCTTTGGAAATGAGCAGCAAAGATGTAATGGAGGTCTTGCGAATATCAGAATCCACCCTGTACAGGTGGAGGAAAAACGGGTTGGTAAAGTATCACTACGCTAATTCGGGTGATGTGAGATATTACTACAAATCTCTTTTCGTCGCCATAAAATGTTACCAAGTCAAGGTTCCAGCTACGCCTAAAGAAGAAGCCTTGAAAAGGCTCATGGAGTTTAAAGACAATGTGATTCTGAACGGCTATGTCACTAAAGATAAAACGAAATGATAAGCAAAGACGAGATACTTGAGAGGACTAACCGAGGGTTGGATGTATTCAAATACTATTTAGGAATGCCCTTCAAGCCCGGAAAAAACTTTAGGAATCCCCTATATGAAGATAAAAACGCTTCGTGTAACATCTATTTTGACAAGCATTCGATGATGTTTAAGATGAAAGACTTTGGCAATGAAGGCTATTCCGGAGATTGTTTTTGGTTTGTGGCTACATTGAAAGGGATGAATTTAAAGACGGACTTTGTAAGTATAATTAATCTGATAGCAAAAGACCTTCATCTGGATGTTGTTACAGATTCAAAACAATCCCTTCATCCGATAAGGCGTAATAAAGAAGCCACGATACAAATCATTGAGGTGGACGTCCCAATATATGAAATTGTAGAGAAGACCTTCACATGTTCCGAATTGGAATATTGGCAACAATACGGCATTACTAAAGTTGTTTTGGACACTTTTCATGTATCATCGGTCAATGTATTCAAAAGCGTAAACAGGAATAACGAACCTTTCAAAATCAAAAGTTCCGAAATAGACCCTGTTTTTGCATATAAGGGATTAGGGTACGTCAAGATATACCGCCCAATGAACAAGAAATACCGTTTCCTATATGGCGGAGAAATGCCAGATACCTATTGCTTTGGCTTTGAACAATTGCCCAATAAAGGTGACATCGTTTTTATTACGGGTGGTGAGAAAGATGTAATGTCTTTGTATGCGAAGGGATTCCATGCTTTGTGCTTCAATAGTGAAACAGCTACAATACCTATACAAATCATAGAAATGTTAGAGAGAAAGTTCAGGCATATCATATTCTTGTATGATTCTGACGAAACGGGTAAAAGAGAATCTTTGCGACAATGCTCAACATTATCAGGGCATAATGTCATAAGGATCGAACTGCCTTTACCCGGAACTAAAAAGGAGAAAGACATTTCAGATTTTTTCGCATCCGGCAAAACAAAATCAGACCTCCAGGCATTAATAACGGGTGCGCTTGAAAAATATTATTCAAATACACTCATGCTAATAAAATCATGTGAAATGGATTATAACAATCCCCCGCAAAATTCAAAAACTGTAGTCTCAGTCAACAATGTTCCACTTGGTACCTATGACAATCTATTATGCGTTACGGGTGGAGAAGGTACAGGCAAAAGCAATTTTATTTCAGCGATCATTGCAGGAACCCTGATAGAGGTAGACGAATATTCTGAGATTGACACATTGGGACTTGACATCACTCCGAATTTCAAGCACAAAGCAATCCTGCATTATGACACGGAACAATCAGAATACCAGCTATATAAGAATATGACAAAAACCTTGAAAAGAAGTGGTTTGTCCCATATGCCCGACAGTTATCATTCATTCTATCTTGCCTCTCTTTCCAGAAAAGAACGGTTGGATATAATAAGGGATAGTATGGATTTGTATTACCATAGGTTCGGTGGTATCCACCTTGTGGTCATTGATGGCATAGCTGATCTGATACGTTCTGCAAACGACGAAGCTGAGAGCGTCGCCATTGTAGACGAGCTTTATCGTTTAGCAGGCATCTACCGCACCTGTATTATCTGTGTGTTGCATTTTGTACCGAACGGGATCAAATTACGAGGGCATATCGGATCGGAACTCCAACGTAAGGCAGCTGCAATTATTTCCATAGAGAAAGATGATAATCCTGTTTATTCGGTAGTGAAGGCTATAAAAGTACGTGATGGAAGCCCACTGGATGTTCCTTTGTTGCAGTTCTCTTGGGATACGGATAAAGACATGCACATTTTTGCAGGAGAAAAACCCGTTGAAGATAAGGAGCGTCGTAAACGCAACGATTTAATCAATGTTGCCAAAGAAATATTCTACACAAGAAAATCCCTGTCATACAGTGAATTATCAGAATTGTTGTGTGAGATGTTGGATGTCAAAGAGCGTACATCCAAAAATTATATTCAATACATGAAATCTAATGGAATAATCAGCCAAAATACGTACAATAATTATATTGCAGGTAAACTCTGTAATATTTAAGAATTTGAAATTATGGTACAAAGCAAAAGTCATACAAATTCACCAAATTGTTCTTCTTGTTTCTTAAGATTATGTGCCATACAGTCACAGATAGACAGGTTAGAACGGATGCTTTCTTATTCAAAGGAAACCTTAAACTTTAAGGAAGCCTGCCTTTATACAGGACTTTCAAGCAGTCAATTATATAAACTGTTGAATGGAAAAGAAGTTCCTCATTATAAGCCCCATGGAAAGTTGATATTCTTTAACCGAAAAGAGCTCGACAGTTGGTTGTGCAGTAACAAAAGAAGCATTGAATTAGCGATGGAAATCTAAAATTGAACAGAAATGCCTATCATAAAGCGGATGAACATTAAATTGATCCGACAAATTCCAATTGTGGATTTTTTATTGGCAATAGGGATTTATCCGGTCAAGGTAACATCATGTTACGCATGGTACTACGCACCATACCGAGAGGACGAAGATCTGTCCTTCAAAGTAAACAAGAACCGCAATATATGGTATGACTTCGCTACAGCCAAGAGCGGCGACATTATCGACCTTGCGGTATTGGTGTACCGCACCCACAACATTCCTAAAATATTAAAAATGATTGAGCAGGCTGCTCCTGCTGCACCTCTCAGGATACGGACATTCGTTCCGCATCCGCAACAATCAGCTCCTGATAGGACGCAACTGAAAGCAACCGTATTCCAAAACCTGCGGTTGGAATTGTTGGAATCCTTACCATTGCTTTCCTACCTTTCCAAACGAGGCATAGATATGGAAATAGCCAGTCAAGAATGTTGGGAAGCGCATTACACCTGCCATGGAAATAGTTACTATGCCATTGCATTCCCCAACGAGGCGGGAGGCTATGAGATACGCAATCCCTATTATAAGGGGTGTATTGCTCCGAAAGCGGTGTCATTCATTTCCCAAGGACAAACAGACTGCGTATGCCTGTTCGAAGGGTTCATGGACTATTTGTCCTTTCTGACCTTGCGGAAACGGGAACGGTTGTCCGTACCCTGTTATGGCGCAGACCTGTTGGTGTTGAACTTGGCAAACAACTTGCCCAAGGCATTGTCACGGCTGAAAACCTACAAGCACATCTATTGCTATCTCGACAATGACGATGCCGGACGGCGTGTGGTGGACATGCTACGGGAAATCAAAGGCGATGCCGTGCATGACATGATGGAAACCTACCCGCTCTACAAAGACCTCAATGACATCCTTGTTGGTAAGAAAAAGATGCCGTAATAATACGGATTTGCTTATTACAGAGTCTGCAATTCCTTATTTATGCGAATTTGAATGAAAATATTCCGCAAGAATCACAAAGAATTGCCTTGGAATATTTGGCAGTTCGGGATGGATGCAGTATTTTTGCATGGTAAATATCGTCAAATTCATAATAAAGGCGAATATGGCAACAAAAATACAGCAAATATTGGAATCGCATCCAAATAGTTCATTGTTTTTCGGGAATTGGCTCACGAAACAGGGACTTAACTCCAAGGAGCAACATTCGTACATGAAGAGGGGTTGGCTCACTCGTATATCCAAAGGCGTTTATGCTTTGAAAGGCAAATCGCCCACATTGCTGCAAACGGTGGCGGCTTACAATTCGCAACTTGGTAAACAGTGCATCGTGGGCGCTTATACCGCTTTGGAATTAAGGGGGTATTCACATTATCTTTCCCTCGGCAAGCCTAAAGCCTACCTGTTTACCGACAAGGAAAACAAACTGCCCTTATGGATTGTTCAAGGGAATTGGGACATGGCTGTCAAGTACATGACAACCTCTTTCCTTGGAACAGACTTGAAGGCAGTCGAACCAATGGTTGTTGAAAGTAACAGTTTGCTCGTTTCTTCCCCTGAAAGGGCATTTTTGGAATGTCTTCATCTGCCGGATGCAGCTTCCTCCTTGCTGGATATGTATTACATCATGGAGAGCCTGACCACGCTTCGCCCTAAACTGGTGCAATCGTTGCTTGAATCATGCACTTCGCAAAAGGTAAAACGACTGTTTGTCTATATGGCAGAAAAAGCGGCCCACCCTTGGTTCAAGGCTCTAAAACTTGATTCTGTAACATTGAGCACATCACGATATATGATAGTGCCCACTGGAAAATACATCGCAAAATATAATATGACCATACCCAAAGAACTTGCTGAATATGAATAGAAACAACGCCAATACACAGATATACGCTCAGAAAGTGGAACTTCTGTTGCGACTGATGCCAATTGTCATGGAAGAGGGCGTATTTGCCGTGCATGGTGGCACTGCCATCAACCTATTTCTTAAGAACTTACCTCGCTATTCGGTTGATATAGACCTGACATATATTCCATTAGCAGACAGAAACCAAAGTTTGGAAGACATCAACCTGCACTTGAAATCCATCAAAGAGAAAGCCGAAAAGGCTTTCAAAGGGATGCACATCGTGCCTAAGTACGACATCTGCAAACTACTTTGCGAATACCGGGGCAAACAAGTCAAGGTGGAGGTGAACCAGACCAAGAGAGGCCTTGTCGGTGGCGAAGCATTAACCATGCCACTGAGCGACAAGGCACAAGAGGAGTTCGGACTCTACTGCGAGGCTGACATAGTTCCACTGACACAGCTATACGGCGGGAAGATTGCGGCGGCTCTTTCCCGGCAACATCCCCGTGACCTGTTTGATGTGAAATATATGGATTTGCCGATGGCAGATTGCAGGGAAGGACTTATCTTTAACTTGCTTGGCAGCGACCGTCCTATCCATGAATCGTTTTCCCCGCGGCTTATAGACCAACGTGAGGCAATGGTAAACCAATTTGATGGCATGACGGACATTCCTTTCACATACGAGGAATTTGAGGGAACAAGGACTAAACTGATAACCGAAGTCAACCGGTTGATGACTGATGATGACAAGAGATTTTTGGTCAGTTTCGAACTTGGCGAACCGAAATGGAATGGGTATGAGTTTGAATACTTCAAAGATTACCCGTCTGTTAAATGGAAACTTGTTAATCTTGCTAAGTTGGCAAAACAGAATCCCCAAAAATTGAAAGACGAAGCGGCAAAACTTGAAGCACTTCTTGTTGTAGAGTAGTTTATCAGCAAGCTGCTTATAACAGGTTAGACAAATAATAAAAGGTATAAGCAAGCTTTGGCTTGCCAATTATCGCAAGGAAGGACAACCGCCCTATCACATAGGGGAACGGCTGTCCTTCCTTGTTTTCAGTCCTTATGCCGGTTTACGCCACCTGACTATCCAACCGTAGACATCGGCAACGTATGGATAGAGTGAGCGTGTGAGCTTGCGGAAGCCTTTCTCGTCAATTTCAAGGTTGTAAATCCTTTCGGCTATACGTTCAGCATCCTCCCGGCTTTTCGCCACCCGGTAAAGCGCATAGTTGGTGCCGTCGTGGTGCGTCATGCGCCCGCGGATGTTGTAACAATCGCCGTACCATTCGCTGTCTATGTAAGAGCTGTGCAAGATGTCGGCAACGTTGCTGCCCAAAATCTGGTATCCCTGCCTGCGGCCACGCCACAGACCCAGGTCGCCAAAGGCGATTATCACGCCGTCCACCTGCACATTGAGGTTCATGCGTTCGTCATCGAGCCACCTGCACACTTCCTCGCCCCATTCTTCATCGCTCACCGTGTAACCGTCATCTTCCAAATATTCACGCTGGCAGTCTTGGTAATACTCCCGTGCCTCGTCGTCCATAAAGCTGTCGTTTGACCAAATAATCTGTTTCATCGTTTTGATAATTTAATGTTAGACTTCTTGTTCCTTCCCTGCCGTCGGGCTTTTACCCGTCCAAAGGGACTTGTTTTTACGTGCAAGAGCCAAGGCGGGAAGGAGGGAACGAATGCAAGGAGGAAGCTGGCCGCCCTCCCGGAACTGCGCCTTGCAGCTTCCCGACCGCCTTACCTTCGCACAGGAAAAACAACAGCCGTGGACGGCTAATACGCTTCGTTGCCCATAGAAGATTTACTTCGTTGGTCAGGCAAGTATAACTGAACAGGCGTAGTAAGTATAACTGTCTTTAGCAAGGTTGTCAAAGTATGATTGAAAGTATGATTTCTCCGCACGAAGAAAAATCAAGTTAAAACAGCACAGTATTTCAGTCAGAGGTTTCACAAGACGGCTTTTCCATTATTCTTTTGCAGGCAAAACGAGATTGTAAACCTATAAACCAGACAAAGCAATGAGTCCATTTATGATATTTGCCTTTGTGCTGACAATAGCCTACGCTATCTATTATGCGGTGGTCATTGCCAAGGACTTGCAGGGCAAAAAAGGACGCACCAACTCTACCGAGGAGGTGTTTGACTTGGAAGGCATGGAGGAAGAGGAATCCGTGCAAGTCAGCGAATCAGGTGACAGCTTCCATGTGGGCAGTTCAGGAGATACGTCGGCCGACCCGATAGAAAGTGAGGAAGAAGATGCTGCCGGGCAGCCGACCGAAGAGCCACGGAGTGCAGCCGAAGAAAAAGCGGACCGCATCCAGTCGGCCCTGTATGAAGCCGAGATAACGAGCGAGAACGGCGTGACCGCTCCTGAACTCCACGAATTGTTGGAGGGCAGGCGGGAGACCCTGTTCAAAACCCCAATGAAGATAACAAGAAATGAGTTGTAAGATGCGCAGGTGGACAGGCTTGTTGTTTGGCGTGTGCACGGCCTTACCCGTCTCGGCCAAATGCGGTGGCGTGGATTATAGCTGGGGTGCTGACGCATTGGCTCTTATGCATGATTACGTGGTGACCATGATGCTGTATGTGCTCTACCTGCTCTACGCCATTGCCGCCATCGTCGCCATCTATGCCAGCCTGCAAATCTACATCAAAATGAATACGAGGGAGGAAGGCATCACGAGGGAGATAATGATGGTAGTCGGTGCTTGCCTGTTCATCATCGGCGCATCCATCGTGTTCCCGGCGTTCTTCGGCTACCGGGTATGACAGGAAGAAACGAGACAATTCACATAGTGTTTAATTTTTAAGGTAAAAAGAATGTTTAAAGGAAAAATCAGAAAGTGGATGAAGGGACTTTGCCCTTCCGGGAGATTGAAAATGCTCTCTCTCATGCTGCTAGCAGGCACCACAGCAGCACTCGCCCAGAACGCCGCCGGCGACTATACGGCGGGCACCACCGCCCTCGGCACGGTGACGACCGAAATCGCCAAGTACGTGCCTTACGTGGTGAAGCTGTGTTACGCCATCGCCGGTGTCGTGGCCATCGTGGGAGCCATCAGCGTGTACATCAAGATGAACAACGAGGAGCAGGACGTCAAGAAGTCCATCATGATGATCGTGGGAGCTTGTATTTTCCTTGTGGCTGCGGCACAGGCACTCCCGTTGTTCTTCGGCATCACCAGCTAAGCCATGCCCGGAATGCACGGTGACACCCGTCCTTTGGAATACCCCATGTTCAAGGGGCTGCAACGGCCTCTTGAATTCATGGGGATTCAGGGAAGGTACATCTACTGGGCGGCAGGGGCCATCGGTGGTGCCATTGTCGGCTTCATCGTGGCTTACTGCCTCTCCGGTTTCCTTGCCGGGCTGATAGTCTTGGTGGCCGCACTTGGCTGCGGCGCGGCACTCATCCTGCTCAAACAGCGCAAGGGGCTTCACAGCAAGAAGAACGACAAAGGTGTGTTTGTCTATGCCCGCTCCAAAGGGCTGTAAACGCCCATGCCAAGATTAAAGCGGCCTTGATGCGGGATATGATATTACTCCATAAAAACAGCAAATACGGAAATGATTAAATAACCATACAAAACAACGAACGGATGCAAGTCTTTCTAATGATATGTATCGGGCTGCTGCTCGCCTCCTGCGGCGGAGAGAGGCAACCCAAGCCCACGGTTGCCGCCATCGAATCGGGCGAGAAAACACGCATGGAGTGGCAAAAAGCCCGCAAACCAATTAAAGTCTGCATTGAGGGTATGGAGGCAACAACCCCTGCATGGCCCCACCTTGGCGTATATATGGACGTAAGCACTACCATACCCGAAGAAAGGCAGGCATTAGCAGGAGCGATGTTCACCCGGAAGGGAGACGTGTATGTGTCGGCAAACCGTCATGCACTCACTTCCGACACGACGGCGACCGTCAGCGTTTGCTATCCTTTCCGAAAAGGACTAGGAACAAACGATACTCTCCGCCTGATCGCCCCGTTCGATGAAAACCTTTATGGAGTGGAAACCAGCCGCATCATCGGGACTACCATCCAACCGACATTCAGGCTGCAAAGTTCCATGGCATTGCTACGCATCGTCTGTGAGGGCGATGACCTGCGTGACCGGTTGGACGGCATCACCCTCATCGGGGATGACATCTATACTGAAGGTGGCTATCAGCCTTACACAGGCAGATGGCTCGATAAAAAAGCCAACGGCAGCCTACAAGCAGGAAGTACGGACTGCCTGCTGAACAACGGCAGGAAGCATGACCTTTACCTGATTCCGACCGAAACCGCCTGCTCCGTTACTATCATTATCCGCATCAACGGCAAAGACCATGTGTTGCGTACCATGTTGCCACCATTAACGGCAGGAAGCATGACGCACCTCTCCATCCGCAAAGGCAACGAGGGCGTGGCCATCAACAGCAGTTGGGTAGAGCCGGAGCGTAGCCTGGCATATAAATTCCGGATGATGCCGGTTGATTCCGTGCAAACGGGGCATTACCTGCAAAGGGACGGAACGATACAGGCGAAGCGTGACACTCTTTCCATGGGCGTGGTCATGGAAACGGACGGCAAGCACGGCAAGGCGGTTGCCTTATCTGATTGTCCGGGATCGTTCGTATTCTCCGGAAACGGCGTTTCAAGCGGCAGGCGATTCCCGACCATTGACGGGAAACGAAAAGAAGGCATTGTCAATCCGACCACCGGCATCGGCGAGGATGACAAGGTCATCTACAAGCCAGGAATGCCCTATTCGAGCGATTGCGCCTTGGGCTATACTGATGGGGCAACCCTCACGCAAGGACTGGTGGAAGCCGATGGACAAACCAAGCGAAATTCTCCTTTGGGCAGGCGAACCATGCTGCAAGAGACGGCACGGCATCCCGGCGGTTATGTGCCCTCACTCGGTGAATTGGCCAAGCTCTATTACCTGCTGGAATGTGCCAAGCCCTCCACGCTGAAAGGCCTGATACCCCCCTTGCAAGGCGAATACCTCACTTGCTCCGAAAGTGACAAGGACACCTTTTATCTGATGGACTTCTCCCACGGCATCGTGACCGGAAGGTTATCTAAGCGGTATACCCAGGCGAAACTACGACTTTTCTACCTATTCTAAAATGAAGAAGACCCCATGACACTATACGTACTATTGACATTCACGGCACTTTTGGCGGGCATGGCCATCTCCGTCCGGGCATTCGGCACGGGCTGCAAGCGCAAACGTATATTTCGGGAAATCTATTTCTCCATTGAGGACGTAGACGGCATCGGCATTCTCTACACCAAGACCGGGGAATATTCCGCCATCCTGCGCATCGAAAATCCGGTGCAGAAGTTCTCCGCTGACATCGACAGTTACTATGAATATACCCGTTTATTCACCGCCCTTGCCCAGACACTCGGCGAGGGCTATGCCCTGCACAAGCAGGACATCTTCACGAGGCAGGGCTTCGAGGAAACAGGTAATGGCAGGCACGAGTTCCTGAGCGAATCCTATTTCCGCTATTTCAAGGGCAGGCAGTACACCGACAACCGCACCTACCTGACCGTGACGCAGGAGAACCGCAAGGGCAACCTGTTCTCCTATGATGACAAACGGTGGAAGGACTTCCTGGTGAAGATACGCAAGGTGAAAGACCAGTTGCGCGACGCAGGCATCCGTACCCAGTTCCTGGACAAGGCAGAAGCAAGTACTTACGTTGACCACTACTTCACGATGGACTTCTTGGGCAAGCCCGTGGCGATGGACAGCTTCAAGGCGGGCGAGGAATGCGTGGAGATGGGCGGCAGGAAATGCAAGGTGTTTTCCATCGTCGATGTGGACAGCGCAGGATTGCCCTCGCTGGTACGCCCGTTCACCAACATCGAGGTAAACAACACCGAGATGCCCGTGGACTTGGTGTCGATGATAGACAGCATACCCGACGCACGGACGGTGGTTTACAACCAGATGATTTTCATGCCCGGCCAGAAAAAGGAGCTTGCCGCACTGGAAAAGAAGAAGAACCGCCATGCCAGCATCCCCAATCCATCGAACCTGATGGCCGTGGAGGACATCAAGCGCGTGCAGGACGTGGTGGCGAGGGAGAGCAAGCAGCTTGTCTATATGCACTACAACCTCATGGTGTGCTGTGACAAGGGTACCGACCTGCAAAAGCCCACCAACTACTTGGAGAACAGCTTCGGCAGGCTCGGCATCCACATCAGCAAGCGGGCGTACAACCAGCTGGAACTGTTCGTGGCTTCGTTTCCCGGCAACTGTTACGGCATGAGTCCGGACTACGACCGCTTCCTCACCCTCGGCGATGCAGCCGCCTGCCTGATGTACAAGGAACGCATCCAGCACAGCGAGGACACCCCGCTGAAGATATACTACACAGACCGGCAAGGCGTGCCCGTGCCCATCGACATTACTGGCAAGGAAGGTCGCAATAAGCTGACAGACAACTCCAACTTCTTTTGTCTGGGGCCAAGCGGAAGCGGCAAGTCGTTCCACATGAACAGCATGGTGCGCCAGCTGCACGAACAAAACACGGACGTGGTGATGGTCGATACGGGTAACTCCTACGAGGGACTGTGCGAATACCTGAACGGCAAGTACATCAGTTATACGGAGGAGAAGCCTATCACCATGAACCCTTTCCGCATCAATCGCCAAGAACTGAATGTGGAAAAGACCGGTTTCCTGAAAAACCTTGTGCTCCTGATATGGAAAGGCTCCCAGGGCACGGTCAGCAAGACGGAGGACAGGCTCATCGACCAAGTAATCACCGAATACTATGACGTTTATTTCAACGGTTTTGACGGCTTCACCCCTCCCCAGCGGGAAGACCTGCGCAAGAGCCTGCTGGTGGACGACCGCAACAACTCTCGTGATGGCAGGGATACGGAAGAGGAACGGCTGGCCCGCATCGAAAGGGAGATCGACGAGATAGAACGCCGCCGTAAGGAGCTGAAGGTGGAGGGTCTTTCGTTCAACACGTTCTATGAATACTCCGTGCAGCGCATTCCCGACATCTGCCACGAGAACAACCTTGCGGGTATCGACCTCTCCACCTACCGCTACATGATGAAGGACTTTTACCGAGGCGGCAACCACGAAAAGACGCTGAACGAGGAAATGGACGGCACCCTGTTCGATGAAACTTTCATTGTCTTCGAAATCGATGCGATAAAAGATGACCCGCTGCTTTTCCCCATCGTGACGCTCATCATCATGGACGTATTTCTGCAAAAAATGCGCCTGAAAAAGAACCGCAAAGTCTTGGTGATTGAGGAAGCGTGGAAAGCCATCGCCTCTCCGCTGATGGCCGAGTACATCAAGTTCATGTACAAGACCGCCCGCAAGTTCTGGGCAAGCGTTGGCGTGGTGACGCAGGAGATACAGGACATCATCGGGTCGGAAATCGTGAAGGAGGCCATCATCAACAACTCCGATGTGGTGATGCTGCTCGACCAAAGCAAGTTCCGGGAGCGGTTCGACGGCATTAAGGCGATACTCGGCCTGACCGATGTGGAGTGCAAGAAGATATTCACCATCAACCGCTTGGAAAACAAGGAGGGTCGCTCGTTCTTCCGGGAGGTGTTCATACGTCGTGGCACGGCCAGCGAGGTGTACGGCGTGGAAGAACCGAGGGAATGCTACATGACCTACACTACGGAGCGGGCTGAAAAGGAAGCCCTGAAACTTTACAAGCGGGAATTGGGATGCAGCCATCAGGAGGCCATTGAAGCCTATTGCCGTGATTGGCAACTTTCGGGCATCGACAAGTCCTTGGCGTTCGCCCAGGAGGTGAACAAGGCAGGCCGTGTGCTGCATCTGGAACGGAACCGTCGGAAAACCATTCAGTAATCACACAATAATCATCTACAAATAATCGACATTATGGAAGCAGAAAAATTCATCCACGACTTTTGGAAGGCCAACGAGATCAGCAACTTCTCGAAAGAGGCCACCGTGTTGTTCTTCTACCTCATTTATGTGTGGGAGAACGAGAAGAAACCTGACGTGTTCTATGTGCATCCTGCCAGCCTGCTGTGCAAAGTAAGGGGATTCAGCGTAAAGGGAGTGTTGACTGCCAGTGAGGAATTGCAGGAACGCGGCTACATCACCTACAAAGCCCCTGACCAGCAATGGTGTTCTGGGGAGTATTCGCTTTGCCTTGACCGGGACATGAAAACAGGGAAGAATGAAAATCCGGGCAACAACCCGAACAATACAAACATCAAGCCCTGATAATCTATGAAAAGACTTCTTGTCCTATTGGTATGCGCCTGTGCTTCCGTCCTTTTGGCGGAAGCACAGTACGTGCGTGTCAACTACGACAAGAAGACTGTGGCGGCAATGGCGGCGGCCTATGCCACGGAAACGGCCACGGAAGCCTATTATACCGAGCAGGTGAAGGGCATACTCGACAAGTATAGTGCTGCGGAAGTGGCTGCGGCGGGTATCTTCCTGTCAAAATACCTCGACCGTAAGGCATTGACGGAACTGGGCATTTGGAGCGACGGTACGGAGAACTACTATTACCGCCGCATCTATAACCTCGTAAGTGCGAAGATTATGCCGAAAATCTGGACGGTGGCAGGCCAGATGCTCCATTCCCCTCAGACAGCCCTGTACTGGGGCAGTTACCTGATGAAAGTCTGCGCCGAGGTAAAGGCCCTCTGTATGCAATTTGAATCGGTGGTGACGAACGGCACATTGTCGTTCCGGGACGTAGTGTTCCTGGAAATCGCCCCGCAGTTTGCCCCATTGTTCAAACTGTCGGAAAGCGGCGGCATCGACTGGGATGCCTTCTTCGACGATCTGGGCAATATCCGGCACAATTTCACCAAGGAAAACCTGAAAACGGACATTGACAACCTGTATAACATGGGGGTGGGACTGGCTCAGGCCGGGGCGGACAATTTTTCGGATGCCATTCTGGGCGGGAGCAGTTTTCATGACCTGCTGAACGGGAAGATAAGCGACATTGCACGAGTGGCCGGGAATGCTTACGACCTGTACGGACAAATGGAACATTCCGTGGGCAATACGCTGCTCTCGATGGTCGGAGGACCGGAGGGAGTGGCCAACCTGTTCCAGGCCAGCAACTACAACCTGACTTCGTGGATAAGCGACTACCTGAAAGAAGCGGCCGGGCAATACTACACCCAACGGTTGTACATTTACCGCAGGGATGCCGGCACGGAAACCCTGTGCGACTACACGCCGCCCACGGACGACAACAGCATAATTTACGGCGGAGAGTGGACGCGCTTCAACACTTCCGATGCCGGATTCTATCCTAACAACGCACAGACCGAGCAGATACTCAGCAATTCGGAACGGTATGCCGGCTGGTCGAGGGCGCAGGTGGAGCAGATGAACCGGGCGAATGACGGCTATACCTACGGCATCAGCTATTATCGCTCCGCTTACAACATCAACCGGGGCAGCAAACTGATACAGAAGGCATACGCTTACAGCATAAAAGTAACCAGAAGCTGGAACCACGAGGAAGTGGTGTATGAAGACGTGTTCGATTCCTACAAGATGGATTTGAATACCTTCAAGGCGCAACTTAACGCCCGATTGTCGGAGTTCAACGACAACGAGGAGGGCCATGTGTATGTTATCGGCTACGATGCCAAGCACTATTACCAGGCCACGGACGAAGCTAGGCTACAAGGTTGCGAGAGCGTGATCGTCAGCGTGACCTGCCATGACGGGGTGACATTGGGCAGCGGAAGCACCCAATACAAGTGCCGCACCTGCGGCGGTAGTCTGAACAGCCACTCCAAGGACTGCGCCATGCAGACTACCGTGTCCGGGGATGACGAACTGGATTTGTCCGGTCTGGACGAACTGGAAAACGAATACAATGCGGAAGCGGCGGCCTTGCAGTCGCAGATAGATGCCTTGGAAGCCGAGAACGCCGAGTTGGTGAAACAAATCGCATCGGCCACGGTGGAAGAAGCAGCCTCCTTGCGGCAACAGTACAACCGCAACAAAGATGAAATCACCCGGCTGGAATCCGACCTGTCCTCTATCCGGAAGAAGCAGGAGGAGCTGGCGCAAGCCAAGGAGGAAGCGGCGGCGGAGAACGACGTGCCTACGGACGACTATTACCGCATCCCGGCCATCATGCAGGAGTGCAAGAACGCTTATAGCCTGACGTGGCAGGGTGACGGCTGGTGGAGCGGCTACAGTTACCTGCGGGAAGCCACCGCCCCGAACATCAACGGAACCATCACCTTCAAGGCAACCCTTTCCATTGCCCGCAAGCCCAAGTATTTCCTCGGCATCAAGATACACCGTGCCATCATGCAGATAAACTGGGAACTGACGGCGGAGTATTCGGACACGGAAGTGGTGGACATCATCGAACTTGACCCTGCCATGAGCGAGTCAGAAAAGGCGACATTGGTCAATGGCCGCCTGTCGGAAATTGCGCATCAATACCCTTCGTGCGAAATCACCACGGAATATGTGAAATCGGAACCGGTGGAGGAAGACACGACCACGGACACCTACCACCTGCTGTGGGCATCCGACCGGCTGGAAATCGCCCGTCAGGTGGAAGCCCGGCTGACAAACATCTACGCCGACCTCGTTGCCTTGGAGAAGATGATGAACTACAAGCTCGGCATCATTGACGTGCTGAAGGACGTCACGCCTTTTGTCAACGAGGAGCGGGGACGCAGGCTTACTCTGGTAGAGGAATGCCGACGCAGATGGTTGCGTGGCGCGGCGAACAGCCTGCACTCGGTGGATTACAACGGGAAATACGAGGAAACGGATGAAAATAGGGGGGAAACGGAATGAAGCTGGCTATAAGAAATATCAGGCATATCATCCTTCTGATGATGGTGACGGCGTTTTCGTTGGAGATGTCGGCACAATGGAACTTTGACATCGTTTCAGTGGAAGCCTATATAAATGACCACAAACAACAGCGAAGCCTGTTACTGGCCCGTTCGACACTGGAACTGAGCAACCAACTCCTGCACGAATACAGCAGCGAAGCGGCGGTGGACTTCAAGGAACTGAACGTGGATTTGGACAAGTACACAAGGGCTTTTGATGTCATTGACATCCTCTACCAGTCGCTGCGTACCTCGCTCAACGTGTATTCCACCTACAATAGCGTGAGCGACCGAGTCGGGGACTACAAGGATTTACTAAATGACTATTATACAAAAGTGGTGGAGCGGAACAGGATGGAACTGCATGACACACTGATTATCGGCATCAGCCTAAGGTGCGTGGAAAGGATTGCGGAAGACGGCAAGCAACTCTACCGCTCGATGAGCGACTTGGTATTGTATGCCACCGGTGCGGCGGCTTGCTCCACCTCGGACTTGCTGCTGGTATTGGAAAGCATCAACCAAGGACTGGACAACATCGAGCGGCATTTGAACAAAGCCTACTTTGAAATATGGCGGTATATCCAACTCCGCATGGGGTATTGGAAAGAAAGCATTTATCTGGCCAAGGACAAGTCGCAGATAGCGAACGAGGCTTTCCGGCGGTGGAGGGATTCCGGGCTGAATCCGTATAACCGATGAAAGGGAATGGAGGCATGGAAACGAAAAACAAGATGCGAGAAACCAAATACGAGAAAATTGAAATGAAACGAGCGGTATATATAATAATAGGTATTGGGGCGGCTATGTTCGGCCTTGCACCCAAGGCACTTGCTCAAAGCGTAACCTACAACCACGATGCTGCCAAGATGAACCAGATAACGGTGGCTGAAATCGGGTCGGGAGGATTGACACCGGCATTTTATTACCAACTGCTGCATAACTCCTATCAAAAGAGCGCGGCGGCAAAGAACAAATTGGGCTTCCGCACGGCGGCGGGCATCAACCTGTACAACCAGGTTGACGATGCCGAGGCGTTGGATTCCGCCATGACCCAACGTGCCCGGATTGAGGCCTTGAATGTGGCTGACCGTAGCGGCGGGGCCTTGGATGTGGCATGGCTGGCGGAAGGCGACAAGATTAATTCCGCCTTGGAGAACTTCGAACGCAAAATCCGCCGTATAGCTGAAGCCGGGGGAAGCGGCAACGGGCAGGAACACTGGAGGGAGCACTACCGCCTGTACCTCTGTGCCGTGAAATCCGTGCAGGATGCCTATATGCCGAACGCTGAACGGAAAAAGCAATATCTGCGCATCCATGCGGACATTCTTCGCAAGAACGAAACCTTGGTGCGCTACTTGGTGCGATTGGCCAACTCCACCAAGGTCGCTGAGTTGTTGGACGCTTCAGCTACCATTGAAGACAACCGGGCACAAATAGCCATAGCGGCGATGAACCGTTGGCGGGAGGCCGGTTGGCGGGCAACAGGGGATTAAGCCGAAAGCAGGGAAAAGATGATTCAATAACCAATATATACATATAAAACAATGAGCAAGGATCATGCAATTCAGGTGTTCAACCACCCACAGTTCGGGAACATCAACACCGTAGAAACGGAGAATGGGAAAGTGTTGTTCAAAGGGAACGATGTGGCAAAGGCATTGGGGTATTCAGATGCCCCACAGGCTGTCCGCATACACTGTAAGGGGGTTGTAGTTTTAACAACCCCCTCTGAAAATCAGTATGGTACAGTAGTTATGCTACCCACAAAGTATATAACTGAGGCAGATGTTTACCGCTTGGTGATGCGCAGCAAACTGCCCGAAGCGGAGAAGTTTCAGGATTGGGTATGCGAGGAAGTATTGCCGAGCATCCGCAAGCACGGGGGCTATCTGACCGATGCAGCCTTACAGCGGGTGGTCACGGAGCCGGACTTCCTGATTGGTTTGGCCAATGCCATTAAGGAGGAACGGAAAAACCGCCTGGAAGTGGAAGCCAAGTGTGAGGAGCAAAAACTGTTAATCGGCCAACAACAGGAACAGATAGAGGAATTGGGCAAGCGGACCAGTTATGTGGACTTGGTGCTACAATGCAAGGGACTGCTCGACATTACACAAATCGCGCAGGACTATGGAATGTCGGGACGGAAAATGAATGCCATCCTGCACGAGAAAGGCATCCAGTACAAGGACAACAAGCAATGGATTTTGTATGCCGCCTACAAGGACAAGGGCTATGTGCATAGCGCCACACTTTCCTTGGAGAGTGGCAAATCGGTGATGCGCACCCAATGGACGCAGAAAGGACGGATGTTCATTTATGAAAAACTGAAAGCGGACGGCATCCTGCCGGTGATGGAACGGGAGAAATCCCCAATAGATAACGAAATGACAGCATAACGACATGGGCGACGATATACTTTCGGATTTCGGCATCCACCTCTTGGAAGAGGAGATTGACGATGTGATATTCCAGACCAACGAGTTCCTGACAGATGCCACCTTTACGGGGGCGCAGGGACCCTTTTGGTGGTTACTGGTGGTTAGCGCATTTTTACCGCTTCTGTCATTGACAAATCATTGATATTCAGCGATATTGTAAATACTTGTATCGTGATACAAATCCCTGACGGGACAAAAACGGGACAAAACCACTGGAAAATAAAATCAAGAACGCTCTTTGTCGGACATCCCTTGCCGTGAATACCCTTTCACGACACAAAGGTACGATTTTGTCCCGTGAATACCAAGCATAACCCCATAAATTTACTACAAATATGCTGTCAGACAATACTTTCCGAGAAATTGGACATTTTCAGGAAGATACATCAAATGTCGGTATTCCATTTTTGCGATTGGGTGTAAAAGCCCTGTTAAAATCTGTTTTGCGGCTTTTGTACACTACGGCAACTCCACCGCTGTACAATACACATCGGAAGTGTCCAAGCCGTTTGCCAGTTTTAGTGCTTCCAAATGGATGTTCAATCAACGTGTTATTCAAAAATACAACATGGAACAATCGCCGGACAATGCGACAATGCAGACTTTGTACAATACCGAAAAATCGCTGATTTTCAAAGAATTAAATGATTATAATTCAGATGATTATCCCATTCCTTTTTGGCCGAATTACAAATCAAACCATATACATTTGCGACCGAAATTGATTAACAAGACAATAAAATAGAACGATTATGACAGAAAACAGAAACTCGAAAATGAACCTCGAACAGGAGCGCAGGATTGCGGAACTCCAAGAACGGGTGAACCGACTGGAGAACCTTTGCTATGCGGCCAAGGAGGTATTGAATCTGGAGGAAGCGGCAACCTTTCTCGGCATAGCCAAAAGCACCCTTTACAAGATGACACATGAGAACCACTTGCCTTATTTCAAGCCTTCGGGTAAGCTCATCTTCTTTGAGAAGAAAGCATTGCTTGATTGGGTGCGCGGAGCAAAGTCGAAGTCCGTTGACGAAATCAAGGAGGAAGCAGCCGCCAAGATTCAGGAAATGAACGAAAGACAGTAGAGCATTATCATTTACACTAAAATTAAAGTAATATGGAAGAGAACAGAAATTTGGAACAGGCCGGAGCTGTTTCGGTCGTTTCCACCGGGAAGAAGTACGAAAGTAGAAAACGTGAAACCAGCGGAAAGGACGTGCAGGCCATTCGCTCGTTTTTGGAAAGCCTAAGCGTTTATGAGGCGGACGCATTGCGCGTGAGCATCGCCATCGCTGACGGCAAGGCCACGGCAACAAACATTTCATCGGATGACCGCCTTGCACTCAACCGCTATCTCAACAGCGGAAAGGACAACGAGCGTATGACTGCGGACAATGCACAGGAACATCGGCTGAACCGTGCGTTTCAGTTATTGGAGCGTGTGGCGGAGTTTTGCGACAAGCGGCAATTAGTTTCAGTAAACAGGTCGTTGCTATCAATCGCCGTGGATGTGGCGGACATCAGCCGTGCCGTTTCCTCACTTGACAAACGTCCTGCATCAGGGCAACCGTTCCCCAATAATACTGGCACCAGTGGCGCAGGAAAGTGACCGTATGCTTTGGGAAAACCTGAATTGCCAATATGAAATCCAATATGGATATGGCTGCATTCCGTTCCTTTCCTTCCCTTATTTCGGATTGGAACATGTTTAGGAACGGGTGCTGCTTATCGGCAAAACAGTTTTTCGCTTACGCATTACACAAAAGGATGAAGCCGTGCAGGGAACAACGAAAAGCTAACAGTCTATTCCGTACATACTTTTTTACGGCTTCATTCAATTCTTACAACAGAAGCATAACATTTATATCACATATATCACACTTATAGAAACAAAATTTTATGGACAAGGAAAAATACAGTTTCTTGCGCCCGACAGGGATTGAAACATTTGCGTTCGTATTCTCCGCAGGTGCATTGCAATGGCTGTACGGAACAACGAGCGATGATGACGGCAGGGAAATCAGTAACTTCACATTGTTTGGCGACCTCTTGGCAAGGATGGCTCTTGCTGACGGTACGGCCAAAGGTTTCCACCGACCGCTTATGCTTTCAGTCTGTCAAGCACAGTATTCCGAGGAACAGCTTTCAACGCAATGGAACATGGGCAGGAAGCGCATACGCCGTCTGTTGGACGAACTGGCAAAGCTGGAACTCATAGACACTTACCGTTCAAGAGTTGCGTCAGTAATGACCTTTCCATGCCTCCTGCAATGGATGGCAAAGGATGGCAGCGTAGTTTCTAATCGGTTCATCCACAAACAAAGGGAAAGGATAGAACCGCTCTGAATGGCGGCAAACGGGCAGACTGGCTGATTTCCCACGATTCCGTTGTTCCTCTATCCGGCAAACCATCCGGCGCACATAAGGCTTTCCGATGGCTAACGCAAGGGAGGAATGGCGTGGAGCGTCAGCGTTCAGTTGCGAGATATGCCGAGGTATTACCGCCTTCGGACGGTATTACCACGACACTCTCGCAACAGTCTGGCAACCTGTTGTCCTTGCCGCTCGCAGGCTCGCACCATCCCTTTTGTAGATACCGTTTCACGACTATTTTAGCGACATTAGTTATGGCACATGAAAAAGATACTTCCAAACAACAATTTGGTCAGGGAAAGTCTGTTATAAGACGTGACAGGGTGGTTGTCACCAAAGTCACGGAAGAGGAGCTTGCACAAATCAAAAGTACCGCTGACCAGTGCGGCATGACACGCAGCGATTTCATCCGTGCGAGGGCACTCGGCTACAAGCCACGGCAAAGGCTTTCCGACAAGGAACTGGACGGTCTTAGGCAGCTTGCGGCTTGCAGGACGGACATGGTGAACTTCGCTAACGCCCTGCACGGTTTGACCGACAACGAGAAGATAAAACTTTTCCGGCACCAGCCGACTATGCTCGATTGGTACGAGAAAGTGGCGTATGTCACAGACCGTGTCACCGACTTCTTGCAGTTCGCACAGACAGCCAACAGTTATCCGGCAGGAACAACAAATGAAGATGCAAAGGAGGACTAAGCATGATAGCCAAGGCAAAAGCCGTAGCCCACGGCATAAGGGCGATGCTGTATATGTCGGGAGAATCGAGGAACAAGAAGCATCCCGAAAGGATTATCCGTATCTGTGACAACTTTATGCCACAGGGCATGGACGCGACAGGCATTTTTACGGAAATGAAGTTTGCCACGATGAACCATCCGAACATCAAGAACAATGTCATCCGCATGGAGATAAGCCCGGCGATGGAGAATACCGAGAACTTCACTTTGGAAGATTGGCGGCAACTGTGGCAGGACTTTGCCGCCGCTTTCGACATTCAGGAAATCCGCGACAAGGACGGCAAGGTGGTTTCCGCGCAGACGAACATATCAGGCAGCAAGTCCTCCATATGGCTGCATGAGGAATCCAACAGCGGAATACCGCATCTTCATGCCATCGTCAGTCGTGTGGACGAGGACGGGAACATTAACAACGACCATGCCATACACTTACGCGCACAACGGGCGGCTGAAATGATTGCCCGGCAAAGGGGATGGACTACGGCACAGCACATACACGAAACGAACATACCCCAAGTCAGTGCCGACTGCATGGAAGCCTTGCGCGAGCTTGACAAATGGTCATGGGACGGCTATCAAGAAAGGCTTGCCGCCAAAGGTTACAAGTTATATTTGCGGAAAGATAAGAAAGATGTCATTCGTGGCTATGTGCTTCTTAAAGGCAACACGAAATTCAAGGCTTCGGAACTTGGAAAGGGGCGCAACCTGACTGCATCCCGTATCAGGCAGACATGGGAGAAGCTGCATCAAGGCAAGGCGCAACAAGTCCGTCCTGCTACCAAACAACCAGTTGTATCTACGCCGAAGCCGTCCATTCCCAATGGTACGCAACAAAAGCCACAGCCTATTATACGCCAAAGCAATCCTATATTCGAGGACTATACAGCCTATAAGCTGAACAGCCAGCCCACGGAGTTTGAACATGACGGAAAGACCTACAAACGTTATCTCCCGGACAAGGTGCTTGATTTTTTCAATGACGAGTTTGATTACCGGGAATTGGCCAACTGGCAGGACTTGCAGAACTTGGCAATGGCTTACTTCACCTTGATAACATCACCCTATGAAGTGACATCGGGCGGAGGTGGCGGCGGTTCGCAGTCAGACTTGAAATGGGGACGCGACCCAAAAGAGGATGAGATTGAGTTTGCCCGTAGATGTGCGATGGCCGCTTCAAACAGAATCGGCAGGCATCCCAAAGGCGGAATGAAACGTAAATGACAAACGAACTAAAAACAGCAATGCAATGAAACGACCCGATACAGCGGCACTACGTGAACGGCTTGCCAATTATACACCTGAAGATGAGTTGGAACAGGACAAACAGGAACTTGAAGGACTGCTTCAGGAAGTCAACTGTCAACTAATTGAACTTCGTAATCTGCTTAGTGAAATCAATTCGCTCAAAGAAGAACTGCACGGCATACACGGTAGCTTGAAGCATACCGTTCAACGGGAACGGACTGCCTTCAATGCCTTGGTTGCGGCAAAAGACAGTGCGGACAACATAGTGGAGGGCATCAGCAACGCCATTGTCAAGGCGGAACAGCACACAGTCATCCGTGCAAAAATCGGCACCGATGAGCTGACGAAAGTACACCAATGCACTGTCCGACACATCAAAGCCGAAGAAGAACTGTTGGAGAAGCACAGCAATAAAATGGCCAAACGCCTCCAAAGCAATGAAGGCATTTGGCTTTCCAACCGTTGGCTCATATTTTTGGTAATAGCTTTGGCTGTCAGTTATCTTGCTGTAATCTTATGGGCTATATGCAAATGACAGAATACAATTACTTTATTTCCCCAATGATTTGAACATTTTGGTAATGCAACGTTTCTTTTGTTCCATATTAGGATGGACGTATAGGTTGAGCGTGGTTGAAATGTTGGAATGGCCTAACAACACGCTCACTGTTTTATAGTCGCACCCAGCTTCAATGCAACGGGTGGCGAAGCTATGACGCAGGCCGTGGTATTTTAGTTTGGGGATGTCGAGCTTCGCCATCAAACCATTGTAATAGTTACGATACGTGCGTGGTTCTGTTGGATGCTCATCATTGGTAAGTACATAAAAATTTTCATTGACCACTTTTTTCAATGGCTTAATCATGGCTAACAATTCCTTGCTCATGGGTATTTCACGGTAGGAGTTTTTTGTTTTGGGTGTGTTGATAATAAGTTCAGTATGCTTTTTCTCACCCTCAATGATATAGATGCGTTCAATCGTACGACTTACGGTTATTGTGCCGTCTGCTACATTGATGTCACTCCACTTCAATGCGCAAATTTCTCCGATGCGCAATCCGGTACTAAGGCTGATATAAATCCCCAGCCCCATAAAAGTGAAGTGGCTTTGGATGTAGTTCAGAATCTTTCTGTGATTGGCGACAGACAGTACTTCCAGTTCCTTGCTGGTGGAGGTCGTGGGGTACTTTATATCCCATTCGTAATAGGTCATCCACTCGTTTTTGACCCCGAACTTCATCACCATTTTAAGGACTATCAAAATGTCCTTGATTGTTTTGACACTCAAACCACGTTCCAACTTCTGCAAGACAAAAGTCTGTACTGCCTGTTCGCGGAGCGAATCACCATCTCCGAAATAAGGAAGAACGTGGTTCTCCAAAATTAACACATAAGCTGCCATCGTGGACTGCTTCACATAAGGACGCTTGTACTCTTTCCAAGCTGTCGCAATTTCTCTAACTGTTTTATGAATCATGATTTCTAAATAATTGGTTCTTATAATTAGAGAAATATAGTGTGTGATGTTCCGGCTTTGCGATTCCCGGAGTTTACGGGAGAATGGAAAGAAGAACGGTTAGATGAGATTGCGGAATTATCTAAAGGAGTTGGTATATCCAAAGAACAATTATCGGAAGATGGTGAGCCTTGTATTTTGTATGGTGAACTTTATACCAAATATAAATCTGAAATTATCCATAAAGTGATAAGCAAAACGAATATAGAATCATCAAATCTCAAGCATAGTAAACGAAATGATGTAATTATTCCATGTTCGGGTGAAACTGCCATAGATATAGCTGTCGCTCGGTGTGTTCCATTTGATAATATATTATTGGGAGGAGATTTGAATATCATCCGTTTACACAAAGATGATGGTGCGTTTATGGCCTATCAGCTAAATGGCAAGCGGAAGATTGATATAGCCAAATTAGCACAAGGTGTATCTGTTGTACATTTATATGGTGATAATATAAAGGCTATTAAGACATATAATCCATGCTTGCAGGAACAACAGAAGATAGTAAAATTGTTGTCTATGCTTGATGAGCGCATGGAATTGCAAAACAAAATCATTGAGAAACTTGAAACCTTAATTAAGGGGATTGTTGATTCCATTTTTACAGCTAACGAATTTCCTAAAGTACCATTCAAAGAAATCTATGTTCGGGCTGGTGAAGGTGGAACTCCTGCAACTTCAAATCCTGAATATTATGATAACGGGACTATTCCATTTATAAAAATAGATGACTTACAAAACAAGTATATAAAGACTAATAAAGATTGTATTACAGAACTTGGACTACAAAAGTCATCAGCTTGGATTGTTCCCGCAAATTCTATAATCTATTCCAATGGTGCTACTATTGGAGCAATATCAATAAATCTGTTCCCTGTTTGTACAAAACAAGGCATTTTGGGCGTTGTTCCCAAAGCAGATATAAACGTGGAGTTTCTATATTACTTTATGACATCAACAGCGTTTACCAAGGCCGTTGAACGAATTGTAACAGAAGGAACAATGCGAACTGCATATCTAAAAGATATAAATCACATTCCATGCCCTGTTCCTTGTTCTGTCAAACAGGATGAAATTGCAAAATTGCTATCTACTTTGTCTGAAAAATTGGAAAATGAAGTAATATTCCAAATGAAGTTGCAGAAGCAAAAAGAGTTTTTATTGTCACAGATGTTTAGATAAACATTCGTGAAAGTAGATAAGATTTTTGCAGTTGATAGCATAAAATTATTCGTTTTTCTACCTCCATTTTATTCTCTATAAGGGAAAGTTTTTGAGCAATCAATGTTTGCAAACTAAGGGATGTACAGTAAATCTTAGCTTTACCATAATCTTTAAAATAAATGTGTGGTATAGCCATTCCTGTTTTATATGGTTCAAAACTAAATCCTTGCAAGGCGAAGTATATGTATTTTAAATAATAGCCATCTTTTGCTATTAGGCGGTTGAGAGTTCCGATGTAGCTGTATTCTCCAGTCACATACTTAACCGTACCAACACTTGAACCATCTTTGATTATCAAAATGGATTCACCGTTTACATCTGCTGCTTCTGTATAGCCTGTTATACCAGTTGCTCCATAGACAGGGGAAGCGCCATATTCTGCAACTTGGCTTTCTTGCAATATGGATGAATTACATTCAAGGCAATCTTTTATAAATGTATTAGGCTTTTGCAAAGAAATGACAGTTTCGATAATCCCCTTAATATAACTATGAAAATCCTTAATTCAGGCGATGTGCGATACTTTGATTGAACGAGAAACGCAGCAAGTCACATTATCTTTTGGCGACTTTGGACAATCATATTCAGGGTTATCAGGGAAAAGTGCAGAAGATTTTGGTGACGGCTATCCGTTCATAACTTACATGAATGTCTATCAGAATCAAATCATTGATTCAACCGATGTAGGTTTGGTGAAAATCAATGAAACAGAACAACAATCAGTTGTCCGTTATGGAGATATTCTTCTTACGTTATCTTCTGAAACGCCGGAAGAAGTTGGAATGGGTGCCGTATATTTGGGAGAAACTTATCCTTTGTATCTGAATAGTTTTTGCTTTGGTATTCATATAACCGATGAAGCTAAAATATATCCTCCATTTTTGGCTTACTATGTTTCATCACAATCATTTAGAAAAGCCGTTTACCCATTGGCACAAGGTAGTACACGTTTCAATTTGCAGAAAAGTGACTTTATGAAGAAAAAATTTTCTTTCCCGGTGATAGAAAAGCAACGCATAATATACTCATTCCTCAAAAACTATTCAGACAAACTAATTGTTGAAAAACAGATAATGAGATTGCTTTGTAATCAAAAGTGTTATCTGCTACGCCAGTTGTTTATATGAACATCTGACGTAACAGATACTCTTTCTCTTTGGTGTATGATTGCAATAAACTTTTTTCTATCTCAATTTTTTCTTGAATAGATTTCAAGGTTCCAGCTATAGTGTTGGTGTCATTTTCTGAAATCGGGAGAGGGATGGAATTTTCCAAAAATCTTCCGTTAGTTATGTTTATAGTATTCTTTGCACCCTTTTGTATAAGTGGATGCAAATAGTTGAAGGCATTGCTTGGTCGCATAAAATAAAAATGCAAAATCACACCTATACTATCATTAACAGGAATATAAACTCCATACAAAGGCGAAACAGCTACATCATCTCTAATGTTGCTGCGCTTTATTATGCCATACGGGAAATCACCAGTCGGACTTTTCGTGTAAACAATATCACCGTATTTGACAACATTATAATGGCTCGTTTGTTTTGCAGCAAAAGAACGTCCAAGATACTCAATCTGATTCACTACCCCTTGGCTGACAGAAACAGAACAGATTGTTCTTCCATTAACATTCTTCTCATTCCGCTCTTGCAAAACTTTACATAGGTCTATTCTTCGCCATGTACCTTTACTTATCCCATCTATCTTTGCTTTATAAATAATCGCCTGAATTAAGGATTCGTATTTCTCAATGATTTTGTTCTGTACTTCTATACGTTTGTCGAGCAAGAATAATAGATTTGACAATTTGTCCTGCTCATCCATTGATGGAATACGAACTTTGATTTTTTCAATAGTTGCTTTTGATAAACTGGGAACACCTGATGCTTCATTATATTTTAACCAGTTTATTGTTTGGAATAAGCAATATACAAATTTAGGAAGTACATCGGTAAAATTATAAGTATAAAATAAGGTATCAACAGTCCAAAACTTCCCGTTGTAATATAATGGCTTATTGATAGTCCCTTTGCGACCAACAAATACAGACTCTCCATCATAAAGAAAATCATCTACTGAGGTCATATATCCACCTGTTCCAAATACAGGAATGTCTCCATTATGTAGGTGCTTATAATCACGCCCATTTCCAATAGACAAAATCTCGCCAATAGCATATTCATCCCACTCCCCACTAAACTCCGGGAATCGCAAAGCCGGAACATTAAGGACTTTCTTATCTTTATTGTCTGCCATAGTCATTACTCTTTAATTTTGTTGATAAGTTCAGTTGCCGTGATGTCACGCATCAGGGTAAAGCCAAACCACTTTTTACCCAAATCTTTGATGGATGCTCCTATGTGGTAAACCTCATCGTCCACAAGCAAGAAGCGGTCATGCGCTTTATTAAATAGCTTTATCTCTATGAGTGGATATTGGGCGTTGTGACGGTCAACATCCAACTGAAACTGGCTACTGATACGTTGTGTGTAGATGGTTGCCGTCACTCCGTTCTCCCTCTTGTCAAGCAAGGTAAGCACGGTGTCATCCACATAGTTATCAATAAGCACGATTGAACGTTTGGCCTTTCGCATCAAATCAGACACGAAACGGTAAGCATCAAACACTTGTCCATCATAGAATATGCCTTGTATGGGTGGAATGTTTGCGTCAAGTCGCTTGAAAACCTCGTCAATGCGCTTGTCCGTTACCTCTTGATGCTGTTTCATTTCCAGTTGATGATATTCTATCGTTTCAAGCCGTTGGAACAGTTGGGCATTAGTGGCAATGAAACGGCGCATGGACACAAAGTCTCGCATAATGCGGATATTCACATCTACGGCAGTTTGTGATTTCAAGACAGAGCTAAGCATGGCAATACCTTGTTCTGTAAATGCGTAAGGCAATCTTCTGTCGCCGCCCCAACTTGAAGTCACATTTTGTGATTTCAAGATTTCAACGTCCTCTTTGCTGAGTTGAAACATGAAGTCATCTGGGAATCGCTCACTGTTTCGTTTTACAGCTTGGTTCAACACTCTGGTTTCCACACCGTATAACAGAGCCAAATCCCTGTCAATTATGACTTGTTGGCCTCTGATTACCCGAATCATCGGCTTTATGTCAATAACCTCTGGTAACTGGCCGCAATTTGCGACCGGTTCGCTTGCCTTACCCTCTATCTTTTCCCTGTCTTTCGCCATAGCTTATAAACCTTGATGTCGCAATTTGCGACTTCAAATTTCACATTCAGAATTATACAATGCCCAATTCTTTCAGATAAACTTCAATCTCCTTATCCAACTCGGCACGTTTAGCTTCCAATTCTTTGATTTCCGCCATTACAGCCTTGATGTCAATCGGTTCTTCTTCCTCAAACGTATCAACGTAACGAGGGATGTTCAGATTATAATCGTTGTCGGCTATCTCTTGCAGCGTAGCAAGGTGGCTGTACTTTTCTATTTCCTTGCGGTCACGGTAGGTTTCCACAATCTTCTGGATATGTTGCGGACGGAGCTTGTTTTGCGTCTTGACTTTCTCAAACTCCTTGCTGGCATCAATGAACAGGATGTTGTCATCTTCCTTGCGGCATTTCTTAAACACAAGGATGCAAGTCGGTATGCTCGTACCATAGAAGATATTGGCAGGCAAACCAATGATAGCATCTATGTAGTTCTTCTTCTCTATGAGGAAACGGCGGATTACCCCCTCTGCATTTCCACGGAACAGCACCCCATGCGGAGCTACGCAAGCCATTGTGCCACCCTCATTCAAATGGTAAATCATATGGAGGATAAAGGCGTAGTCGGCTGTTTTCTTCGGCGCAAGCCGTCCGGCCTTACTGAAACGGTCATCGTTGTTGAACTTATCGGCGGCACTCCATTCTGCGGAGAAAGGAGGATTTGCCACCACTGCGTCAAACTGCGTATCGCCAAAGGCATCCCATTCTAATGTATCGCCGTTCTCTATCTTGAAGTTGCTGAACTTAATGCCATGCAACAGCATATTCATTCGGGCAAGGTTGTAAGTTGTCGGGTTCTTTTCCTGCCCATAAATATCCACGGCATGACCCACCTTTGCCGCACGAAGAAGCAACGAGCCGCTACCGCAAGTCGGGTCATACACATTGCGAAGCCGCGCATGACCGATAGACACAATTTCAGCCAATATCTGACTAACCTCTTGCGGTGTATAGAACTCTCCGGCTTTCTTTCCGGCTCCAGCGGCAAACTGGCCAATCATATACTCGTAGGCATCGCCAAGGATGTCTATTTCTTCCGATGCCTCCACACCAAACTTTATATCGTCCAATGCCAACAGCACATTGCTGACGAGCGTATTCTTATCATCAGCCGTCTTACCCAACTTGGGTGAAGCGAGGTCAATATCTGAGAACAGACCTCCAAAATCTTCCTCACTGTCATGTCCCAATGTACTGTCCTCAATCCGTTTCAGCGACCGTTCAAGGATTGGCAATATATTCTCTTTCTTTTTGATTCGGTCAATCACGGATGAAAAGAGGTAAGTCGGTTCTATAAAGTAACCGACACCTTCCAAACATTGCTTTTTCAGTTCCTCTTGTAGTTCAACGGCATCTTCATCCTCCATATCCCATAAGTCTTTGAACGATACGCCGTCATCCACCAAGGCGTTGTTTGAGTATGCTTCTATCTTCTCCGAAAGGTATTTGTAGAAGATGAAGCCCAAAGTGAAATACATGAAATCACTGGCTGACATATTACCACGCAGCTTGTTGGCTACTTCCCAAAGTTGGTCACGGAGTTTCTGTTGTAATTCTTCGCTCATATTTAGTTTTCAGATTTGTTTATAACTATCCATTTTCCCATTTTAATTACATATCTTCCTAATATAAAAAAACAAAAAGATATTATAGCACACCATTTAACTTTTTCATTTCGATCACTTTCAAATCCTTCCTTTCTATACAATGTACCAAGTTCCCTGACGTTTTCCTTAATACTTTCTGCACTTTCTTTAGCAGACTTTTTCATTTTCTCTCTGATTGAAATTGGTATGTTTTTAGCATCAGCCATATTTTCTGCACGCTTAAGAGCCTCTTGGGGTTTTACATATCCAAATAAATTGAGATTACTTGGCGTAGAAAAATCTCTAGCAGGAATACCAGTTTTCTTTTCTAATTCACCCCATTCTGAATAAGGAAGAGAAGCATAAATATCATCGTAATAAATATGTTCCCATGGAGTTTCTACAAGACCAGGGACAACCCTATCATAACAACTATAACCCCAAGGATTGTACTCATCCATTGGTTTTATGTCATTTGCATGATATAAATAGAAACCTACAACAAAGGTGATTAATACGACCAAAGCAAAACCACACATTTTTAGATTAGCAATAATCTCATTTGCTATTGTCGATTTCTTTACATGCTCTTTTTTTGAAATGCTTACGTTTACGGTTTTCTTTATTTCTACTGGTATAACCTGAGAATCATTTTTGACATCTGAATGTTCATTCTTAGAATTATTATGTACTTCACTAACTTGTTGACCACAATAGCAACAAAATTTTGAATCATCCGAGATTTCTTTTCCACAAAATTTACAATACATTTTATTTCCAACTAAAAGTTCTTATTATACTACGCAACCTATCCATTATCCGTGTCAGAGCTTTACGGGTCTTAATCAGTCCAAGATGCTTTTCCTTGAGAGCTTTCTGTATAATCTCTGGCTGCTCTTTTTGCAGGTAGTCGTATTCTTTCAGGTAATGGTCAAGCACGTCTGTGGCAAGACCTTCATCCTGTGCCAATGAGTTCACGGCTTTTTCTCGTTCAGCGGAGATATATCGGTTCAGGCGTTCTTCCAGTTCGTTTGTACCGTCCGCCTTTTGCCGTTGCATCATGAAGTTCTCCTTATCTTCGTCCACATTTTTTTTGATGAAGCCGTCAATAAGTTTCGCTTTGTTACGCATTTCAGCGTCTTTTATCATCGTATCTATGATGTTCTTGCGCCGTTCTGCATAGTCCGTGCTGTACGGGTCAAGGTTGGCAATCAGTTCGAGGATATATGCCACATTGATAATGTCGCTATGCAGGAGTTCAAGGCAGAAATCAATATCTTCCAGTCCTTGTTCATCACCATAAGGTGCCAGATCTTCAGCGACAACCGAAGGATAGACAGGAGGCTCGATAAACCCGACCGTAATGTCAAGGTATTTACTCTTATAGTCGTTAAATTGCTGTTCGGTCAACCCCAAATCATCAGCATCTTCGCTGTAGTCCTCGTATATCTGGATTTCCGCATGTTTGCGAATGATGTCACGGAAAGCAAGCACAAAGTCTTTCTTGTCCTTTTCGCTCTGTAGCAGGTCAATGCTACTTGGCTCTGGGTATTTCCGCAAGAAATCCGTTGCCAACTGTTGGTATTCCTTTTTCACTTCCTCAAACGGAGGTCGTATTATTTCTTCGGGATTGTTGGAGTTGCTGAAAAGCCTGATGGCCGTATCAACATTGCTTTTCAAATCACGGAAGCATATAATTTTACCGAAACGCTTTTTCTCGTTCAGCACACGATTCGTGCGGCTGAACGCTTGCAGTAATCCGTGATATACCAAATTCTTATCCACATAGAGCGTATTGAGTTTCTTGCTGTCGAAGCCCGTCAGGAACATACCCACGACAAGGCAGAGGTCAAGCGGCTTCATGTCCGCTTTCTTCTTTTTCATGCGCAGGTTGATGTCATCGTAGTAAGCACGGAAATTCTCGGTCGTGAACGCTGTGCCGAACATTTCATTGTAGTCATCCATGATGGCTTGCAGTTCGTCCGCCTCGCCTGTGCTTTCGCTGACATACTGCCCCGTATTCATTCCCGTCTGTTCATCGTCCTGGCTGCTGTTGGCAGCGTATGTAAATACTGCGCCGATACGGATTTTCGGCTTCAACGACTTGAATATCTTGTAATAGCGGATAAGCATCGGTACGGATTGCACGGCAAACAGAGCATCAAACTCACCGTCAAAGGTTGACTTATTGAAATTATTAAGGATGAATTTGGCTATCTCCTCCATGCGGTTGGCATTGCCCTTTTCCACTTCTTCGCTTCCGTGATAATACTCCACAAGGAAGCCCAGCACGTTTTCATCGGCTATGGCATCCTTGATAAGGTATTGGTGCAGGCAGTTGCCGAATATCTCTTTGGTGGTATGCCCGTTAATGGCATTCTCCGTGAAGATGGGCGTACCAGTGAAGCCGAACACTTGGGCGTTGTCAAAGAACTTCATTATGCGCTTGTGGCTTTCCCCGAAGTGGCTCCTGTGGCACTCGTCGAATATCATCACGATACGGGAGTGACGTATGGCCTCAATCTTGTTGCTATACCACGTTTTGCTGACTGCGGCGTTGAGCTTTTGGATAGTCGTAATGATTATCTTAGAATTGCTGTGCAACCGTTTCACCAGCTCATCCGTGTTGTCCGTGCCGTCCACCGCACCCGGCTCAAAGGCTTCATATTCCGATTGGGTTTGGGTGTCAAGGTCGTGACGGTCAACCACAAACATTACCTTATCCACATCGTCCAGTTCGGAAACAAGCTGTGCCGCCTTGAATGAAGTCAAGGTCTTTCCGGCTCCTGTTGTATGCCATATATAGCCGTTGTCGTTGGAGTTCTTCACCTTATCCAATATCTTCTCCACGGCATAGAACTGGTACGGACGAAGCACCATCAGGCACTTGTCGCCCTCATGCAGCACGATGTATTTTCCTATGATTTTGCCGAGCGTACATTTCTCCAAAAATGCGGCTGCAAACTTATCCAATTCATTGAACGGCACATTGGCTGCGTCCGTCCAGTTGAACGTGAACTTATAGCCTCCGTTTGGATTGTTGGCGAAGTAGCGTGTGTTGACACCGTTGGAAATCACGAACAGTTGAATGTAATCAAACAACCCGTGATAAGAAGTCTTATGATAGCGTTGGATTTGGTCGTATGCCACCCTTAACTCTACGCCCCGACGTTTCAATTCAATCTGTACCAAAGGCAGACCGTTTATAAGAATGGTCACATCGTAGCGGCACTTCTTACGCCCTTCCACCGTGATTTGGTTGGAAACCTGAAATTCGTTCTGACACCACTGTTGACGGTTAAGGAACTCCACCCAGATGCGTTTGCCGTCCGCCGTGTCAAGCGGATAAAGGTCGCGGAGCTTCTTCGCCTTTTCAAAGCGTGTGCCTCCTTCAAGGTAGATGAGTATCTTGTCAAATTCCTCATCCGTAAATTCGGTACGGCCATGCTCCGCCAACCGCTTACGGTTGTGTATCTCCAACTGCCTCTTGAAATTGGCTTGAAGATTGTCCTCCTCGGCAATTTGGACATATTCATAGTCCATTTGCTGGAGCGTGGCGATAAGTCCGGCTTCCAATGCCGCTTCACTTTGTATAGACATATTCCTGTTCTACCTTTTATGCGTTACTTATTATCATTCAGACTTCTGATAATCTCAATTCCCAATGCGTTTTCTATCTTGCAAATGGTTTCCAACGACATATTCTTTTTGCCTTTCAGCACTTTGGATATGTATTGCTGGGTGCAGTTCATCTTTTCGGCAAGCATCTGTTGTGTCAAGCCGAGTTCCGTCATACGTTTTGACATGGCGGCGGCAATCAACTGCGAGTATTCCGCCCAATCCTTTTTATCCTGTTTCACACCAGTTTCCTGCCTTACGGCTTCCAAAGCCATACAAGGCATTTTATCTGTCGTTGTATTCATTGAAAGATTACCTTATCTTGTCTGGATGCAAAGGTAATACAATTATTCGAGAAAGCACAACCAACGAGTTGTGTTTTTGCAAAAATGTTTTCTTCTCAATAAATATGAAACATTATAGGGGTCGTTGATTTAGCGCCCTCTAAACAACTTCTACTTCAAACATAGGGGGATGTCATTTCAACACCCCCCTGTTTGGGCTATCATTCAAGTTAGAACACACCGTTTGTCAGGTTCATTGCTTCAACTTTCTTTTCCATGTTCACCTTTGCGTAAACCTGCGTGGATGCTATGCTGCCATGCCCCAAAATCTTGCTGACCGAGTAGAGTTCTGCACCTGCCGTTATCGCCAGCGTTGCCGCCGAATGGCGGCTGCTGTGATAAGTGAAGTCCTTTTCTATCCCTGCCTTGTCCTTGATGCGGCGCACGTATTTCGCCACGTTGTCGGGCTTCTTCACCAACGGGAAGATGATGCCGTCCTCTCCGTTTTCGGGTCGTGCCGGAAGCAACGAAAGAGCCAACGCATTAAGCGGCACGGCAACAGGCCGTTTGGTTTTGTGCTGGATGACCGACACCGTTTGTACGCCGTTCACGTCCTTGATGTCACTCCACCGTAGCCGTTGCATGTCACCGAGCCTAAGCCCCGTCATGCACGAGAAGCCGAAAGCCCTCTGCACCACTTCTTCCATATAGGTTTGCGGCTGTACGGCAAGAAAGCGTTTCAGTTCGTCAGCCGTCAAGTATTCACGGTGTTTGTCCGGCGCATGAAAACGCTCCTCCCTTGTAAGTTCCTGAACGGGATTGAAAGTCATTAGACCGTCACGTATGGCTTTGTTGAAAATAGCCTTTACCGTTTCCTCAAACAGCACGAGAGTATAAGCCGCCAGCTTGCCACCATTTGCCTTTATCTGTTTTCGGTTGCTGTAATTGCGCATATATCCAAACAGGCCACATACCAAGTCCCTATCCACGTCTTTCAACAGAATATCCGTTTTCTTGGCTCGTTTCAAATAAGCCTCAATCCGTCTGCGCACAACATCCTTGTGCTGTATCATCTTTTTGCAGTTGCCGTTCAGTATTGCGCACTGTACATAATCACCGCACCACTGGAGCCAGGTCATGGACTTGGCCGCTCCGTATTCTTCCCCCTTTTTCTTTTTCTCGAAAGACGGAGGGGTTAAGATGCGTTGCGCTTGTATCTCCTGCGCCTTTCGGTAGGTCTGCTCGTTTAGCACCATTGCATTGGGCGCATCATCGGGAACAAGGTATAGATGCAGGTTCTCCCTCTTGCGAAAGCCTGTTTCATAGTATTCCAGATACAGACTGCGGTTCCCGGCTGTCAACATTCTCACTTTGATTTCTACTTTCATAAAATTCTTCCTTTCTATTTTGGGTTATACAAACATATTGTTCACGAGGTTCATCGTTTCGATTTTCTTCTTATCCACTATCTTGGCATAGACTTCGGTCATGCGGATGCTTCGGTGTCCGAGTATCTTGCTCACCGTATAAAGGTCTGCGCCGAGGGTCAGCAACAGGGTCGCCGCCGTATGCCTGCTGCAATGGTAGGTGATGTGCTTCGTGATGCCAGCCTCCTGCATCCATTCGCCCAACACCACTTCCACCGTGGTAGAGGTGATGCGCAACTGGTGAAATACCCTTTCTTCGTCCTTTGACTTTCGGGGCATCCATTTCAAGGCTTCGTTGGAGAGCGGTATCGTCACCGTATTCTTGGTTTTCACTTGTTGATGTTCGATGTAAAGCGTCTTTCCGTCCGCCGCCGTGTGTATCTCGCCCCATTTCAAGGTCATCATGTCGCTGTACCGTAACCCTGTGAAGCAGGAAAACAGAAATGCCTTTTTCACAATGTCGTAGCGGCACGGTGTGGCCATCAGTTGGCGAAGCTCCTCAATGGTCAAGAACTCACGCATGGCGCTCAACTTCTGCGGCTTCTCCTTTGTTTCCAACAGTTTGAAAGGATTGCGGTCTATCAGTCCTTCGCTTACGGCCTTGTTCAGCGCGGCTGCAAGGCGGTTCATGAAGATGCGGCAGGTCGTACTGCTCAACGTCTTTTTGCCTTGGTTGAACGTGCAGGTTTTCAGAAAGGCGATGAAGCCCTTGCAGAAATCCTTGTCAACCTCTTTCAGGGCGAGGGTTGGCTTGCCTATATATAATAGGTATTCTTCCACCCTTGCCTGTGCGTTTCGCTTCGACCTCATGCTGACCGGGCTTAACCCGTTTTCCTCGGCGGTGTACTTCGCCACCCATGCGCTGAGCGTCATCCGTGCCTTTTTCACGTCCTCCCAGTTCACAAGACCCTTTTCCTGAATGTCGAGGATGCGTTGCGCCTTTATTTGCTCTGCCAGCTTGCGCGTGTTCCTGTTCTGCAACTTGGCGGCGGCATCCGTTTCAGGCACGAGGTAGAGTTTCAGACCCTCTTTCTTCCTTGCGCCACGATAGTACATGTCAAGATACAGGCTTACATTGCCATCGTTGAGCCTCTTTTCGCGTATGCGGACAGGCTCCTTGATTTTGATTTCTTTCTTCTTTCGTCCCATTTTCTTTTCTGTGTTATCCGATTCTTGGATTTGTTACTATATTGTTTATCAGTCACTTGCAAGCGTTACAAAGGTAATTAACGGCGGGACAAAAACGGGACAAAAAACGTGCTTTTATATCCCAAATTAGGCAAATATAACTATCCAATCAAAAAACGGCCTACAGTCATAACTAACTATAAATCAGTGCTATTTAACCGATTAAGTTAGATATGTTTTCCAATGGTTTTACCCGTCTGGAGTAATTGGTGGATCTTGCAGATGTGCATGGCATTGGCTGCCCTGTTCGCCATCATCATGGCGGCGGGCATGGCGTACAAGATGATGGTGAAGAAAGAACCATTGGACGTGATGAAACTGTTCAAGCCGTTGGCGGTGGCGGTCATCATGTCGTGGTGGTATCCGCCCGCCGACACGAGTATTACCAACAGCGGGAGCAGTTGGTGCGTGTTGGACTTCCTGTCCTATATCCCAAACGCCATAGGCTCGTACACCCACGACCTCTACCAAGCTGAAGCTTTGCAGATTACGGACAAATTCGAGGAAGTGCAGCAACTCATTTACGTGCGTGATACCATGTACACCAGCCTTCAGGCACAAGCCGACATTGCCCGTTCGGGCACGATGGACCCGGCGTTGGTGGAATCGACGATGGAACAGACGGGTGTCGAAGAAGTGACGGAAATGGAGAAAGATGCCAGCCGCCTGTGGTTCACCTCCTTGGTGAGCGGGGCGACCGTCTGTCTGGATAAAATCGTGATGGTAATCGCCTTAATTGTATATAGAATCGGTTGGTGGGCGACCATTTACTGTCAGCAAATATTACTTGGAATGCTGACGATATTCGGCCCGATACAATGGGCTTTCTCGCTGTTGCCCAAATGGGAAGGGGCTTGGGCCAAATGGATGACAAGGTACTTAACGGTACATTTTTATGGGGCGATGTTGTACTTCGTGGGCTTCTATGTGCTGCTACTGTTTGACATCGTATTGTGTATCCAAGTGGAGAACCTGACGGCGATAACCGCCAGCGAGACAACGATGGCGGCATACTTGCAAAACTCGTTCTTCTCGGCGGGCTACCTGATGGCGGCCAGCATCGTGGCATTGAAATGCCTGAACCTTGTACCAGACCTTGCGGCATGGATGATACCGGAGGGTGACACGGCATTCAGCACGAGAAACTTCGGTGAGGGCGTGGCGCAACAGGCGAAAATGTCGGCCACCGGGGCTATGCACTCGTTGATGAGATAAAAGAAGAATAGTGAACGACGATTATAACTGTTAAGATTATGGTCATAAAAAACTTAGAGAACAAAATCAAACTGGTGGGGATTGTCTGTGTGGCGGTCATCGTGGGATGCGTGGTCATCAGTTTGTCGAGCATTTGGACGGCAAGGGGCATGGTAGCCGATGCACAGCAGAAAATCTATGTGCTGGACGGCAATGTGCCGATACTGGTGCAGCGCACCTCGATGGAAGAAACGCTCGATGTAGAAGCCCGCAGCCATGTCGAAATGTTCCACCACTACTTCTTCACCCTTGCACCGGACGACAAGTATATCCAGTACACGATGGAGAAGGCGATGTATTTAGTGGATGAAACGGGATTGGCTCAGTACAACACTTTGAAGGAAAAAGGATTCTACAACAACATTATGGGTACGAGTGCCGTGTTCAGCATTTTCTGCGACAGCATCAAATTCGATAAGGAAAAGATGGAGTTTACCTATTATGGACGGCAGCGCATTGAGCGGCGCACCAGCATCCTGATGCGTGAATTGGTGACAGCTGGACAACTGAAACGTGTACCACGGACGGACAACAACCCGCATGGGCTGCTGATTGTGAATTGGCGTACCTTGCTCAACAAAGACATTGAGCAACGGGCGAAGAACAACTACTAACCAATTAACAATTAACAATTGATAATTGACAATTCAAATTCAAAAACATAACGATTATGGGATGGAAGAAACTGATTTTCGGAGAGAAGATGCCTGACAAGGACGACCCGAAGTATGAGAAACGGTATAAGAAGGAAGTGGAGGCAGGACGGAAAGCCGCACGTTTCCTGCGGATAGACAAGATGGCAGGGTGTGCGCAACGCTTTGCCTGCAAGCATCCGAAGTGGTTTCTCGGTATCGTGTTCGGCATCGTATTGGGATGCCTGGCACTTAATGTGTATCGCATGGTATCGGTATGCATATTACCGGACAATGGCAGGCACGCCACGGCCACCGAACGGCAGGAGATTCTTTTGAAACAAAAACAACCTATGAACCATGATGACGGACAGGATTAACTTCAGACAACCCAAGTACGTGTTGCCGGCCATCCTCTACCCTTTGTTGCTGGTGACGGGGTATTTAGTGTTTGACATATTCGACACGGAGGTAGCAGAATCGCCCACCTCCCTACAAACCACCGAGTACCTGAACCCGGAATTGCCGGAGGCGCAGATGCGCGATGACGGTATCGGAGGCAAGTATGAGAGCATGGTTAAGTCCTACGGCCGGATACAGGACTATTCCGCTGTAGAAAACATTGAACGGAACAACAATGAAACAGAGAAAGAAGATTACGATTCCCGCTATACCGATGAAGACCTTGCCCTGCTCGATTCGGAAGCAGCCGCAAGGTCGGAGGAACTGGAACGTTTGCGTGAGATGCAGGAACGCCTGCGGCAAAGCGCCGAAAGAGGCGAAGCGATGGTGGCGGACACCACCGGGGTGCAACCGTTGAGCGAAGAAGAACGCCTAGCGCGAAGCGAGCAACGGCGCAAGGAGGCCTTGGCGGAGTTGGACAAGGCACTGGCAGAAGCCAGAAAGCAAGGGCAAAAAGGATTGCAGGACGTGGACAGCACGGACACGGAGAACCTCGCCCCCACCGGCAGTGTCGCCATAGGCGGCAAGGTGGAAATCAACGAAAATGCCGTGAACGAGCTTGCCGAGAATGCCGAGAACGAGCAAGTGGTAAAAAAAGTGAAGACCTCTTCGGACTACTTCAACACCTTGGCCGAAAACGAACCGGAACCCCGCTTGATAAAGGCCATCATCGACGAGGACATCAAGGCGGTGGAAGGCTCGCGGGTGCGCTTGCGCCTGTTGGACGACGTGGAGATAGACGGCAAGGTGGTGACCAAAGGCTCGTACCTGTATGCCACGATGAGCGGCTTCGGCAGCCAGCGCGTGAAAGGGAGCATCAAGAGCTTGCTGGTGGAGGACGAATTGGTGAAAGTGAACCTCTCCCTCTACGATACGGATGGGTTGGAGGGGCTTTATGTACCCGGTAGTTCCTTCAGGGAAACCACGCAGGATGTGGCATCCAACGCCCTCGGCAGCACGATGAGCATTAACAACGGAAATACCGGGAACACCTTTGCCCAATGGGGAATGCAGGCCATACAGAACGCCTATCAGCGCACGAGCAACGCTTTGTCAAAGGCCGTGCGCAAGAACAAGGCGAAGCTGAAATACGGCACGTTCGTCTATCTGGTGAACGGCAGGGATAAAAGGGACAATAATCGTTAGACACAACAACCATAAGCAATAAGAAGATGAAACTGACATCAGGAATCCTGGCCGTTGCCGCACTGCTGGCAGGACACGCGGCCAAGGCGCAGCAGACCTACAATGAAATGGAACAGCTGACAGTGAACGAGCAGGTGACGACTGTCATTACCGCCACTGAACCTATCCGCTTCGTGGACATCTCCACGGACAAGATAGCGGGTGACCAGCCGATAAACAACACCATCCGCCTGAAACCAAAGGAGGCCGGACATGAAGACGGCGAAGTGCTTGCCATCGTCACCATTGTAACGGAACGCTACCGCACACAATACGCACTGCTTTATACGACCCGTTTGCAGGAGGCCGTGACAGACAAGGAGGTACAACCGGTAGAGATGACCGCCTACCACAATCCGGCGGTATCGCTTTCTACCGAAGACATGTACCGGTTCGCCCGTCAGGTATGGCTTTCGCCTGCCCGCTACCGGAACGTAAGTCGCAGGCAGCACCGGATGACCATGCGACTGAACAACATCTACGCTGTAGGTGACTACTTCTTTATCGACTTCTCCATTGAGAACCGCACGGACATCCGCTTTGATATTGACGAAATCCGCGTCAAGCTGGCAGATAAGAAAGTATCGAAAGCCACCAACTCACAGGTCATCGAGCTAAAGCCGGAAATGGAACTGGAACAAAAGGGATCGTTCCTGCACGGATACCGCAATGTACTGGTGGTAAGGAAAATGACTTTTCCCAATGACAAGGTACTGACTATCGAGGTCAGCGAAAAACAGATTTCAGGACGTACTATCGCCCTGAACATTGACTATGAGGACGTGCTTTGCGCGGACAGTTTCAATGAGGTCTTATTACAGGAGGAGTAAGGGAAATGAAGAATGCAGAATTAATAATTAAGAATTTGGCTGTGCGAAAAGGCTTTGTCGCACTGGTTTTCTTGTTGGCAGCCATACTGCCCGGCTTTGCTGATGACCGGCATGGCAGAATACTAATTGGAACGGGATTGCTGTATGAAAGGGGCATGGACTTGACCATCGGCTATGAGTACGAAACGAACTACCACCATGCGTGGGAGTTCTTCGGAAATGTCTATCTGAAATGGGACGAATGTGAGGATTGCGGACACGTCTGCCCCGAATTGTTCTGGAACCATTACAATACGTGGGGTGTGGGTGCTGCCTACAAACCCTGCGTGTTCCGTAGCCGTAATCACCACGGCAACCTGCGCTTGGGCGGGTCGCTGGGCTCGGATAGGGACAAGGTGCTGGGCGGCATCCATGTGGGGTATGAGCATAGCTATGCGTTGCGCAAGGGCTGGAAGCTGTTTTGGCAGGCCAAGTGCGACCTGATGATAAAAGGGGAAGATTTGTTCCGGACAGGCATTGTCATCGGCGTGAAGATACCGACAAAATGAAGAATTAAGAATGAAGAATCCGGCACGTGAAGCAGACAAATTTTACGGAATATATAATTAAGGTATGAAAGGAAAGATGAAGAAGATAGGAAAAGCGTGGGCGGCAGTAGTGCTAATGCTGGTTGCCGTCCTTGTGGGCTGTGACGGGCATCACGACCCGTTGGACACCTCGATGAAAGTAGGACATATACTTTGCACGGACGGCAAGACACGAAGCTACGAAGATTATGCGGGTTCCGGCAAGGAAGCCATAGCCGTGGTGTTCCATGTGAACCACGATGAAGAAATAAATGGCACAGGCTATGCGGTCTATTTGCACGACCTTGCCCCGGAAGCCTTTGCTGACAGTTTGGGCATTGCGCAAGGAACGTCTGCCGACTTGGCGACTTACGATGGAAACGAGAATACCTTTGCCTTGTATGACACAGACGATGTTTCTTCACCTATGGCCATGCAGGTGTTTGATATGTGGCGGTACGGGCAGAGTGCCTACGTACCTTCGGTGGCGCAGATGCGGTTGCTCTATGCCGCCAAGGAGTTTGTAAATCCCTACATAGAGGCTTGCGGCGGCGACCCGCTGCCGAACGAAGCCGATGGATGTTGGTATTGGACGAGTACCGAAGTGGAGGGGCAGGAAACCGCCAAAGCTTGGCTGTTCTCGATGGGGAGCGGTGCCATACAGGAAACGCCCAAACTGCAAGGGCACAAGGTGAGGGCGATAGTCACTCTGTATAATGAAGAATGATGAATGAATAATTAAGGATTAAGGAAAGTACGAGATGGAAGAAAGCAAGGAACTGCAAGGCGCTTACAAGATATTCCGGACGGTGGTGTACGTGTCCGTCCTGCTGGAGTTTTTCATGTATGCGTTCGACCCGGCTGTGTTCGACTATTGGAACGGCATCGTGTGTGACGTGCACGACCGCATGAAGACGTGGCTCATCTACCATGACGGCAACCTTGTGTACAGCAAGATTGCCACCTTCCTGCTTATCTGCATCACCTGCGTGGGTACGAGGAACAAGAAACACTTGGAGTTCGATGCACGGAGGCAGGTGCTTTACCCGCTGGTGTCGGGCATTGGGCTGTTGGTGCTTGCGGTGTGGCTGTTCGGGTATGAAATGGATGTCCGCCTTTACTCCATGCGCCTGAACGTCATCCTCTACATGGCGGCATCGGTGGTCGGTACGATACTGGTTCACGTGGCATTGGACAACATCTCCAAATACCTGAAGGAAGGTTTGCTGAAAGACCGCTTCAACCTGGAGAACGAGAGCTTCGAACAATGCACGGAGTTAGTGGAGAACAAATACTCGGTCAATGTGCCCATGCGTTACTATTACAAAGGCAAGTTCCGCAAGGGATGGGTGAACATCAGCAATCCGTTTAGGGGAACTTGGGTGGTCGGCACTCCGGGTAGCGGAAAGACCTTTTCCATCATCGAGCCGTTCATCCGGCAACATTCCGCAAAAGGCTTTGCCTTAGTAGTTTACGATTATAAGTTCCCTACATTGGCGACCAAGCTGTACTACCATTACAAAAAGAACCAGAAGCTGGGCAAACTGCCCAAAGGATGCAAATTCAATATTATCAACTTTGTGAATGTGGAATACAGTCGCAGGGTGAACCCGATACAGGCGAAGTACATCCCCAACCTTGCCGCTGCCAGCGAAACGGCGGAAACATTGCTGGAGTCTTTGCAGAAAGGCAAGAAAGAAGGTGGCGGAGGTAGCGACCAGTTCTTCCAGACCTCGGCAGTGAACTTCTTGGCCGCCTGCATCTATTTCTTCGTGAACTACGAACGGGAGCCTTACGACAAGGACGGCAACAAACTGTATGCGGAGAAAGTGCAGGACAAGGAGACCAAGTTCTGGAAGCCTACGGGCGTGGTGCGCGACCGCAAGGGCGGCAACATCGTGGAACCTGCCTATTGGCTGGGCAAATACTCGGATATGCCGCACATCCTGTCGTTCCTCAATGAAAGCTACCAGACCATCTTCGAGGTGCTGCAGACCGACAACGAGGTGGCACCGCTGCTTGGCCCGTTTCAGACGGCATTCCAGAACAAGGCTATGGAACAGTTGGAAGGCATGATCGGTACGCTGCGTGTCTATACTTCCCGACTTGCCACCAAGGAATCGTACTGGATATTCCATAAGGACGGAGACGACTTCGACCTGAAAGTGAGTGACCCGAAAAATCCCAGCTACCTGCTGATAGCCAACGACCCGGAGATGGAAAGCATCATCGGGGCGTTGAACGCCCTGATACTGAACAGACTTGTGACACGTGTAAATACAGGGCAGGGAAAGAACATCCCCGTAAGTATCATCGTGGACGAGCTGCCCACGCTGTATTTTCACAAGATAGACCGACTTATCGGAACGGCACGAAGCAACAAAGTGAGCGTGGCATTGGGCTTTCAGGAACTGCCGCAGTTGGAAGCCGATTACGGGAAAGTGGGTATGCAGAAGATTATCACCACAGTGGGCAACGTGGTTTCAGGCTCCGCCCGCTCTAAAGAAACGCTTGAATGGCTGAGCAACGACATCTTTGGCAAGGTGGTACAGCTGAAACGTGGCGTGACCATCGACCGCGACAAGACCAGCATCAACCTGAACGAGAACATGGACAATCTCGTGCCGGCCTCGAAGATAAGCGACCTGCCTACGGGATGGATATGCGGACAGGTAGCCCGTGATTTCGTGAAGACCAAAACCGGACGGGGCGGCAGCATGAATATACAGGAAGCCGAAGAGTTCAAGACTTCGAAATTTTTCTGCAAGACAGATTTCGACATGGAAGAGATTAAGAAAGAGGAAGACGGGTATGTGCCGCTTCCCAAGTTCTATACTTTTCCATCGAAAGAAGAAAGGGAACGCATCCTGTACCGGAATTTTGTGAAAGTAGGTCAGGACGTGAAGGAGATGATAAAGGACGTGGTAAACAAGAAAGGGGCAAGATGAGATTGGTTTTATGTGTTTTATCCCTGCTGTTCCTGTTTTCACTCAACTTGACAGCGCAAGCTTCCGACAAAGGAAAGCGGTTGAGAATATACGAATTGCCACCGTTCGAGCGTGCCATACTCTGCACCAAGCATTACGAGGGTTGGCATGGAAGCCATAAGCATCTGCCTTACATAGGATACGGGCACAAATTGTTGCCCGGTGAACGGCTGACCCATAAGATAAGCCGCGCACAGGGCGACAGCCTGCTCCGTGCCGATATGCGGAAGCTGTGCCGTATGTTCCGCCGCTTCGGTCGTGACTCGACACTGCTTGCCTGCCTTGCCTATCAGGTGGGCCCGTACCGTCTTTTGGGAGGCGGGAAGCATCCCAAAAGCAGACTGATACGCAAGCTGGAACGCGGCAACAGGGAGATCCATAAGGAATATGTGTCTTTTCGGAAATGGAAAGGCCGGGTTATCCCAAGCATAGAAAGGCGCCGACGGGTGGAACTCGCCCTGTTGTTTGAGCCATGACAAGTAGAAAAAGACTAAACCATCTGCAAACAATACGGCACGGAATGACGGAGTTTTTCAATGGTTACACTGTGTATTTTCAGTTTAATAACAAACTAAAAATCAGAAATTATGGCAACATTCAAACTGAAATTCCGCCCTTCCACCGCTGAAGGCAAGCCTGGCACTATGTATTTCCAAGTGACTCACCGCAGAAGCACGAGAACAGTTTACACCGATTACCGCGTCATGCCCGAAGAATGGGACGGGCGGACTTCGTTCATCCGCATCACCGGCACACCGGAACGGCGGGCGGAACTGCAACTGATTGCCTCCAAACTGCGGTGGGACTGCAAACAGATTACCTCGCTGATTACGGAAAAGGAACTGGCAATGGTGGAATACACGGCGGACGACATCGTGTCGGCATTCCGTCGCCTGCCGCCCTGCCAGACGTGGTTTAGTTTTATCCACGGCATGACAGCGAAAAAGCTGCGGGTCGGCAGGACGGGAACCGCCAAGACCTACCACGATGCTCTGGCGAGCTTCTTCCGCTTCCGGGGTGGCGAAGACATTGCCATCGACGCGCTGGACGCCGAGACCATGAACCTGTATGAGGCATGGCTGAAAGGGAAGGGCGTGAAGCGCAACTCCTCGTCGTGCTACCTGCGCACCTTGCGCACCCTCTACCGCAAGGCCGTAGAAGCCGGACTGACAACCGACAAGGACATTTTCCGTCACGTATTCACCGGCTTCGCCAAGACAGCCAAGCGCGCCATTCCGTTGGGTCCGTTGCGTGCCATCAGGCATCTACGGCTGCCGGAGGACTCCGCCATCGCCTTCGCAAGGGACATGTTCATGCTGATTGTCTACCTGCAGGGCATCTCGTTCGTGGACTTGGCCTACCTGAAGAAAGACGACATCTGGAACGGAACGCTACAATACAGCCGCAAGAAAACCGGACAAAGCATTACCATCGGCTGGGAATGTCTTATCCTAAAAAAAGTTGACTCATAAAAAGAAGAAATATGAGAAAAACTTTAAAGAAAGAGTATTTATCTTTGGCGTACCAATTACGTCAGGAGGGTATGAGTTATCGTGCAATA